>JAYEPE010000337.1:0-8525 GCA_034723735.1 Campylobacterota bacterium
ATTGCATCATATTGCTTCGTTGAAAATCCTTGAAGCTACTAGTAGCTCCTGCGGACTTTCGCCTTGCACTATGACGCAATATACTCGTTTAAAAGTGGGAATATATAAGTGTGATGTGTATATAATACCCTCACTGAATTAGCAAAATTATCAGGAGATAAATTTATGAAAAAAATTGAAGCGGTTATTAAACCATTTAAACTAGAAGATGTTAAAGATGCTTTAGCTGAAATTGGTATTACTGGTATGACAGTAAGTGAAGTGAAAGGTTATGGTCGTCAAAAAGGTCATAGTGAGCTATACCGTGGTGCAGAGTATGTAGTTGATTTTCTTCCAAAAGTTAAGATGGAGATGGTGGTTGATGATGATCAAGTTGATCAAGTTGTTAATACTGTTGTTGAAGCGGCACGAACTGGAAAGATTGGTGATGGTAAGATATTTGTAAGTGATATTGATAAAATTGTTCGTATTCGTACGGGTGAAACGGATTCCGAAGCCGTTTAGAATCCTCCCTTTATTTACCCCTTAAAGAGAAAGTGATTAATTTTTAATCACCTTCTCTTGTTCTACTTATATTTATTATGTTAGCATCTCACTATCTTTTCTACCGTGGAGTATGCACTTATGAATCCTGCTGACTTATCTTACGTGATTGACACGTTTTTCACCCTCTTTGCGATGACCTTAATTATCTTTATGGTTCCTGGTTTTGCTATGCTTGAAGCTGGCTTGGTACGTACCAAAAATGTTACTGCAGTTTTGACTATTAATGTTATGATTTATGTTGTGGCATCAATGGCATTTTTGCTTATTGGTTATAGTTTGGCATTTGGTTCTTGGGAAAATGACTCAGTGAGTATCTGGGCAGCTTTTTTATTTCAGATGGCATTTGTTGGTAAAACTATTAATATTATGAGTGGTGGGGTAAGTGAACGTGTTCGTATTATTCCTTTAGCTATTTTTGCTGTGATTATGGGAGGACTTATTTATCCTACAGTGGTAAATGTCTCTTGGGGCGCGGATTTTTTAAATGCAACATTTCTAGATCTCAGTATGTATGATTTAGCTGGCTCAACTGTTATTCACTCTACAGGAGGCTGGGCACTTTTAGCAGCTATCTTAGTTATTGGTGCTCGTCGAGGACGTTATGTCAATGGTAAGGTACGTGTTATTCCTGCTTCAAATATTCCTTTGGTTGTTTTAGGTGCAATGTTACTTTGGATTGGTTGGTTTGGATTTAATGGAGGTTCTGTTGGCTCTATTGCTTCAAAAGAGAGTGCTGACGCGGTAGCATTAACAATTTTAAATACCAATACAGCTGGACTTGCCGGAGGTATTATCGCAGGGCTCTTAATGTATGTACGTTATAGACTTTTTGATATTACTATGATTTTGAATGGGGCGCTTGGCGGACTTGTTGCTGTTACAGCGGGTCCTGATCTTTATACTATTTATCAGCCAATTATTATTGGTGGGATTGGTGGCGCGCTTGTGGTATATGCGGTTCCTCTTTTTGATAAGCTGAAACTTGATGATCCTGTTGGGGCACTTTCGGTACACCTTGTAAATGGTATTTGGGGAACTTTAGCTGTTGGAATCTTTGCAAGCAATGGAGATGATATTACTCTTCTTGGACAGATTAAAGGTATTGTTGTTGTTGCTATTTTTGCTTTTGGGGTTTCTTATATAGTACTCAAACTTATTAATAAATTCTTACCGTTTCGTGCAGAAGACGATGATCAGCTTCAAGGTATGGATGTTAGCGAATGTGGTGTGGAAGCATACCCAGAATTTAAACGAGCTATTTAAAGCTTATGGGCACTTGCCCATCTATAAATCCAATTTACTAGCAATCGCTAAAACAAGACTCACAGAAAACTCACAACTTCATCTTAAACTACGAATAACTTAAAGAACAAAAAGGATTTGAGATGAAAGCGTATCAATTAGTTTTATCAGCAGCCGCAACAGCAATTATTATGACAGGATGTGGTGGTGGAGAATCATCTTCAGATGATGTAGCCGCACAAGCAAGTGAAGTACAGCTTCAAAGTGGAAGATTTATTGATTCTGCTGTTGCTGGTTTACAGTATAGCTGTAATCCATCAAATCGCATGGGTGTTACGGATACAAATGGTATCTTTACATGTAATCGTGAAGATCTTATCTCTTTTTATATTGCAGAAAATTTTATTGGCAGTGCGATGGTGCAAGACATTATCACTCCTAATACTTTTTTTCCAAATAATAATGAAGCTGCTATTAATCTTGCACAACTACTACAGACTCTTGATGAGGATGGTAATCCTGATAATGGGATTGTCATTGATAATGAAAAAGCGGCACGTCTTTTAAATCGTGAACTTGACTTTGAAGATGCTAACTTTGATGATGATGTTGCATCGTATCTATCTGAAATGCTTGTCAATGAAGAGGCAGCACGTCAGCATTTTGAAAATTCTCTACTAGCACTCAATGGACAGAGCCCAAGTCCGATGCCAGAAAATGATGAGATACCACAAAATCCAGAACCAGATTCACCAGAACCGAGTGCTCCTCCAATGGAAGGTGATGAGATTCCACAAGAGCCAGAACCAGACTCACCAGAACCTAGCGCTCCTCCAATGGAAGGTGATGAAATTCCAGAAGAACCAGAACCAGATTCACCAGAACCAAGTGCTCCACCAATGGAAGGCGATGAGATTCCAGAAGAACCAGAACCAGATTCACCAGCACCTAGTGGTTCAGGAATGATTCCACACATACCTAGTGTAGCAGATAGTATTCCTGATTTTATTGTAGATGCTCCTATTGCACCTAGTTTTTTGCAAGCGAATCAATTTAAAACAACCGAGGCACATCTATTTGCAAGTGCATCTGAAGCAGATATTTTAGATGCTTGTAAAGAAGAGTATGGTGCTAATGCGAGACAAGCAAATTGGAGCCAAATTACATTATTGTCCAATATGGGTGTTAATATGGAAGATCTGATGCTATCACTTTCAATGAGTTTGGATGGATCAAAGGCTCTTATTGCCAATGATAGTGAAGTGACTTTGGCTAATGTGTCTTATGTCATAGAGTATTCAGATGCATATAGTGGTGAACTTGATATTGATAATGGAATAAAATTGGGGATGGTTTCGCCATCATTAGGCTTTAATCCAGATATAGTTGCAGTTCCAATAACGCCAATATCTGTTCCTCCAGTAGTACAAGTTCCAGCTACATTATCACCTATAACACTTCCTGTAAATCAGTTTGTTATAACAAGAGGAGTAGCATCATCATATCCGGTAGCTTGTTATGTCCCTATACGCTAAATAGACTCTTCTCTTAACTGGATAACTTTCTTTATCCAGTTATCATCTTATTTTATATAAAATACACTCATGAACACAAATATAATACATTACCTTGAAAATTTAACACTCCTCTATGCAGAAGATGATGCTACTGTCAGAAAAAATGTTTTGGGATATCTAGAGTTATTATTTCAGACAATTTTAGTGGCAAAAGATGGTGAAGAAGCATTTGATATTTACTATGAGAAACGTCCAGATATCATCTTAACAGATATTGATATGCCAAAAATGAGTGGTATCGATTTCATCAAAAAAGTTCGTGAAAATGATAGAACTACTCCTGCCGTTATCCTCTCAGCACATACGGATACCAATTATCTTTTAGATGCAGTAGAGTTACATGTAACAAAATACATTGTAAAGCCTTTTGTGGGCGATAACTTTATGCAAGCAATTGAACATATATATGACGCTAGTGATAAAACGATAAAAATAAGTGATACTTTAAGTTATTCCTATCTTAACAAAACACTTATTGGCGATAATACTAAAAGTGCTTTCTCAAAGAAAGAGTCACGTCTTTTTGAACTTTTGCTTGATCATCCTAAGACCTTAGTGACATATAGTGAGATAGAAAATCATGTTTGGTGTGATTTTGAAGATGTGATGACCTCAGAAAACTTAAGAACACTTATGAAAGGTGTTCGAAAAAAACTACCTCCAAATATAATAAAAAATGTCTCAGGAACGGGATATATTATTGAGCTACAAGGGTAGTCTTAGCTCAAAACGTAAGCCACCATTTTCATTAAAAGCATGGAGTTCTCCTTTGTGCTTGTCTTCAATAATTTTTCTACTCATATAGAGCCCAAGACCTGTTCCTTCATCCCCCTTTGTTGAGTAGTATTCATCAAAAATATGAGGCAGTTTTTCTTCATCCATCCCTCCTGCGTGATCGCTGATATTAAGTATTGCATCCTGATTGTCATGGCTAATAGAAAAAATGATAATACGACTGCTACTATTGCTCTCTTCATACGCATCAATGGCATTTTTTATAAGATTAATTATGACCTGCATAAGCTCATTTTTATTAATCATAACTTTAAGAGGCATAAAGTTTTTTTCTATATGAATATTTTTAGTCATAATAAGATGTGAAGTGAAACGTAAACTTGATTCAACAACATCACAAATATCAATGCTTTGCAGTTTTTGATTGGGTTTGAGGTAGTTTTTAAAATCATCAATCGTTTGTGAGAGGTACTGCGTTAAATCAACGACTTCATCCATACTCTCTTCAACATGATTGAGTTTTCCCATTTGGCTTTGAAGTTTCACTTTTGAAGAGATAGCCGACATAGAGCTTAAAGGTTGACGCCATTGGTGGGCTATCATTCCTATCATCTCACCCATGGCAGCACTTTTTGATTGGGTAAACATAATCTCATTTGTCTCTTGAAGCTCTTGCTCCTTTTTAATAAGTTTAGCTGCTTCAAAAATATAATCAATTAGCAGGGCAATAACAACACCTAAGAAAAAAGCAATAAGAGGAAAAAGAAGACTTAAGATAATACCTTGAGTAAAAAGCATAAAAGAGAAAAAATAGTACATACCAACAAGCATCACTATAAAAACTAAGGGCATATAGTGACGATGTAGAAGAGAAAAGAGTGCAATACTTATGAAGATAGTAATAAAAATACTTAAAATATTGTAGCTAAGATCTTCCATCGGTATAGCTAAAATATCACCTTCAAGAATATTATCAAGAATATTCGCATGAATCTCAACTCCTGCCATAGCACTATCATAAGGTGTGGCATGAACATCTCCAAGTCCAATTGCTGAAGTCCCCAAGAGTATAAATTTCCCTTTTAATTCATTTACATGTAATGTTTTATCCATAATATCTGCAGCACTGATATATTTAAAATGTTTTGAAGCGCCTCTAAAGTTTACATGTAACATACCAAAACGATCTGTAGGAATACTTTTCTCTCCCATTATAATGCTTTGTACGCCTATATCACTATTATAAATTTCTACAGAGGAGGCATTATAATAGATACGAAGCATCTCCATGCTAAGAGAAAGGTAGTTTTGATTGTGATAGTTCATAAGTAGAGGAACGCTTCTGACTACTCCATCCATATCAGAGATATTATTTAAAAAACCACTTGAAAAATAGGCATCTTGTAAGATGGGAATATTTAGGAGTGTTCCTTTGGCATTAGGAATAAAGCCTTCACTTGTACCCCCTCTTTGCATAATAACAGATGAAATCATAGGAGTACGTATCTCAGTTGAGGCTTCAAACAAGAAGAGGTACCCACCAATAATAGGAGATTTACTAAGAACACTAGCGAGTGTATCGTCATAATTGGGGAGGCTTTTTGAAGATAGATTGAGATCTTTGGCAATATAATGTGGTGAGGAGTTGTCTGCTTCGGCAAAAATAATATCCATACCAATAATACCTGGTTCATAAGAGTTGATATTTTCAATTAAGTTGGCAACCTTGTTGCGTGACCATGGCCATCGTCCATGTTTAGCCAAACTTTTTTCATCAATATCGATAATAACAATCTTATCATTTTGAGGAATTTCACCACGAAGAATAAAAAGAAAATCTCGAAGTCTATTATCAAGAGAGTAGATACTTTGCGGTAAAAAGAGATAGCCCAAAGATAAAAAACTTCCTAGCAAAAGTGCTGCAATGAGTTGCCAGAAATTTTTAGTTTTCATTTAGGGTATAAATGGAGGGAGGGGAGTTGGTACTTCATACCCTGGAGTAATTGCAAAATTAGAATTTTGCAGGCGTTCTTGTTGGTTTATCGATTCAATTTCTGAAGTATCAAAAGAGTCTTTTTTAATATTTTTTAATTTGCTAGAGTGAGTATTGGAGTACAATAGAGGGCGAAATTTTTCAATATCTAAATTAAGTTTTCTCCACTTTTCTTTATCAAGAACCACCATCATAGCCGTATCAAGTTCAAATTTTTCATCAGATGTTTTTACCTCAATACGTCCACTAAAACAGGCAATATACTCTGTTTTTTGATCAACATAAGCGGCAAAATCAGTACCTCGAATACCAATTGTTGCTGATTTGGTCTGTATCTTAAAACGCTCAGGTGCTATTTTTCCTATTTTTCCCGTTATAGTTCTAAAAAATCCTCTTTGAAGCCGTAAATTTAGATTATTTTGAGCATCTGATGTAAAGCTATAGGCATCAATTTCAAAATGTGAGGATGGACCAATGGTAATAATTGTCTCATCTTTCATAATTAGTTGGACTTTTGATTGTGTTTTTGTCATGATTGCATCATGTTCTTGGAGTGTCATGCCACTAAAAAGAGTGAGAGACTCCCCTTGACGCACTAAGCTTGCACTCCCTTGATGCGCTCCAACAGTTCCAATATCAGCCAATAGAGGAAATATAAGAAAAATAGATAAAAATAAAATTCGCATTATTAACTCCTAATAGCTCAACTGTAAGCTTGTCATCATGACATGTTTGTCATATGAGGCATATTTATACTGAGAATCATTGTTTGTATAGGCATACTCAAGATTAAGACTCCACTGATCATAAAAAACAAGACCTGTCTTCAAATCAATACGATGGTAGGTGTCCGTACGTTTTTTATTTGCATCTGTTTGTGATTCAAAGGTATCATCAAAATTTGAATATTCAAAATGGTAATCTGCGCGAAAAATATATCTATCAATAAAGGTGCTGACTCCTATATCAGAATGAAGAACTTGCTTATCAGTAAAATAAAGAGGAGTATTTTCTTGAGCACTATAGGTGTCATAGCCTCCTTTGATATAAGTAAAGCCTTGATCAAAATACCAAAATACTCCAGCACTTGTACCTAAAACATCATCATTTTGGATTTGATATTCAGGCTTTATAAAGCGTCGTTGGAGGTATTTGAAATTAAAATTCAAGATAATACTAGGTGTTAGCGTGATGTTAAGATAGGGATATACACCATATTGTTGTAAAAAATCATGCTCAAAATAGTACATTCTCCCATAAGAGAGAGGAAAGAAGAGTGTAAATGCATCATCTTTGTACCCCAATCCTAGAGCTGCAGATCCATTATAGAGATTGTAAAAATCAGCATCATTATTATTTTGTGCGTACAGTTGAGCATCACCTTGCCAAAACCATTGTGTACTAAGATAGTGTATATAATTTGCTTGTACGCTTGCTCGTGTAAAGAGTGTCTCTATAGCATCATCATACTCTTGCGTAGTGATTCCATCATTGCTATTGGCTCCAATATTGCTATCATGTCCAAGTGATATCTTGGCACTCACGCTAAGCTTTTGAGAAAAATCATCATAAGCTACCGCGAGTGCTGCTCGTGTAGAGGGTGAGAGTTCTTGAGTAAGTAGTGTTGCACGGAGTTCTTGTGATAAGCTCTCACGATTTAACTTTTTATAGAGATAGACTAAGGCAACTTGGGCATCAGTATGATTAGGATTAATCATTAACACCCGCTCATAGGCACTCATTGCACTTATATCATCACCTAAAGCTTCTGCACTTTTTGCCCATAAGAGATGTAAATTAGGGTTGCTGTATAGGGAGTAGTTGTTTTTAGCTACCTTAATAACTTCATGATACTCTTGTTTGTCATAGAGTGTCTGTAATATGCTTATTTTTGAAGCAAAAATTTCGATGCTACTGATAAGTAAAATAGTAAGGAGTTTTATTTTCATTGATAGTTCACCGTAACTGTTGCTGGGTTGGAGGTAGCACCACTGTAATCTTTAACTGTATATTCGAAGGTATCAGGATGAGTGAGATATGAATTGTGGGTATAACTCACAATACCTGTTGTAGGATTAACACTTATAGTAGCCATGCCCGAAGTTGCAACGATACTTACTGTACTAGGGTCAATATCGGAATTTCCATTTATATCTGTATCATTGGCTAAGACGTTAATATATAGAGGCGGGTTAGCACTATTGTCATAGATGGCATAATCATTATTAGCACTAGGAGGCTGATTGGGAGGAGGGTCATATACATCATTAATAAGAATATCTACTGTGGCAACATTTGAAGTAGCACCTTGCGTGTCTTTCACAGTGTAAGCAAAGCTATCATTGCCATAATAGTTAGCGTAAGGTCTATAGTTAGCTATACCACTGCTTGTGACACTAACACTTCCATGACTTGGTGATGATGTAATGACT
>JAYEPE010000338.1:0-1600 GCA_034723735.1 Campylobacterota bacterium
TATATTCAAAACATAGACGCTTCAGCAAAGTCTCTTTTAGGCATTATTAATGATATTTTAGATTTTTCTAAAATTGAAGCTGGAAAATTAGATATAGAAAAAACAGACTTTGATATGTTTCAAGTTATTGATAATGTTATCCACGTTGTAGAATTTAAAGCGTATGAAAAGAACTTAGAACTTATCGTTAATTATGATGCAAGTATAGGAAAAATATTTTATGGAGATAGTCTTAGGTTAGGGCAGATATTAACTAATCTTTTAAGCAATGCTGTAAAGTTTACGCAAGAGGGTGAAATTGGTATTTATATTAAAAAAGTTGCTCAAGACACCTTCCGATTTGAAGTGAAAGATACGGGTATTGGGCTCAGTGAAAATGAGCAAAGTAAACTTTTCAAATCATTTTCTCAAGCCGATGGCAGTACTACTCGAAAATATGGTGGAACTGGACTTGGGCTTAGTATATCCAAGCAGCTTGTTGAACTTATGGATGGAAAAATTTGGCTTGAGAGTAAAAAAGGTGTAGGTAGTAACTTTATATTTGAGATTAAACTGATAGAGCAAGAGAGCCGTAAAACCTTTCGATTATTTAGTGATAAAAAAGTACTTATTGTTGATAACAATGAATCTTGGCATGAGGTTTTAGCGAATGCCTTAGCAAAATTTGATATTTCAGTAGAACATGCTTATAATGCTAGAGAAGCCCTAGATAAAGTATATCATTATAAGGGTGCTTTTGATCTCATATTGATGGATTGGAATATACCTGAACTTGATGGTATTGAAACAACGAGAATGATACAAAATATCTATAAAAAAAGCTCTTTTACAAATGAATTGCCACCATCAATCATAATGGCAAGCTCTTTCAGACAAGAGTTGATTACAAAACTTGCCAAAGATGTTGGGATTGATATCTTTTTGCAAAAACCTGTAAACCCATCACTTTTAAATGATATCCTTAATAGTGTCTTTTTAGATAATATTGATATAAATCAATTTGTAGAAGATGAAAAGAATACCTTAAAAGAGACCTTACATACTTTAGCACAAAGTCGTATCTTGCTTGTTGAGGATAATAGCACAAATCAAGAGATTGTTATAGGACTGCTAGAAGATAGTGGTATTCATATCGATATTGCCTCTAATGGTGAAGAAGGTGTTAGGCTCTTTAAACAGAGGGAATATGAACTTATTTTTATGGATTTACAGATGCCTATCATGGATGGCTATGAAGCAACAAAGCATATAAGAGCGCTAGATAAAGAGATACCTATTATTGCACTTACTGCTAATGCAATGCAAGAAGATATTCAAAAAACTCAAGAAGCCGAGATGAACGAACATCTTAATAAACCTATTGATATTGAAAAACTTTATGCAACACTGCTTAAATATATCTCTAAAAAACAGGAAATTCCTCACTTACATGTAAAAGAGCTTCAAGAAGAGATTACCATACCAAAATTTAAAAATATTGATACGAAACTTGGACTTAGACATCTAGTAGGTAATAAAAAACTTTATCTTAAAATATTAAGAGATTTTTACAATAATTATCATGATTTTTTGATAGATGATTATGATGAAGAGAGCTTTA
>JAYEPE010000339.1:0-1595 GCA_034723735.1 Campylobacterota bacterium
ATGCAAAATTTGGTGGTCATTTTTGGGGAACTGATAAAACCGATATGCCATCATGGAAAAGAAAATACAGTGACTTTAAATTAAAGTCAGTTGCCAAATATGTAAATGAGAAGATTAAGAAAATCAATTAGATGAAACTTTTAAAAATAACGCAAACAAATGTTCTATTGAGTATATTTTTTCTCTTACATGTAAGCATAAATGCTTTTGCTGAAGAGGTGATTGATATAGTTGAAATATCTGCACAAGAGAAGCAAAAGTTTATTGAAGTGAGCGATGTACCATCATCTGCTGCCTTAGCTATCAAAAAAATTAATGACATTTCAGAAAAACTACAAGAAAATAAGACAATTTCACAAATGCATACTTCGCTTGAGTCTTACGCCATGGCTATTGATGCAATGTTGGATAATCCTTTAAATGAGTATCTAGAGTACGTACCTATACGACAACTCAAAAAAACTGAAAATGATTGGAGCATATATCTTACGCAACTCAATGAGTGGAACGAGGAAAGAAAATGACGAAAATAGTAAAATTATCAGTAATTGCAATACTGAGTTTAAGTGCTGTTTCTCAAGCCAAAGAACAACGAAATCAAAGCTGGGAATTCTTCTTGAGCCCAATTTTTACTCAATCTAAAGTATTAGAGTTTGAAAAGGGTGCCAAAGCGGATATAAATAGCCGTGGTGGTCTTGGTTTTGGTTTTGGTTATAACGTTAATCCAAATATTGAACTTACCATGCTTTTTAGTGCAAGTAGTGGAAACTATAATGGTACTCGTGTGAAAGAGGATGGTTCTAAAGAGAGTTTTACTTCAAATATGTACACAAACAGTATAAATTTTGGAGGGACTTATCACTTTCTTGAAGGGGCATTTACACCTTATGCAAGTGGTACTTTTGGGTTTACTTATATTGACTCAGGTATTGTAGTTGAAGGTGGATCTGGTTATTGCTATTGGGATCCGTGGTGGGGTTATGTCTGTGATTCAACAACTTACACAGATACAGTACTTAATTATGGTGGTAGTGTAGGGCTTCGCTATGATTTTGGAAACGGATTGTTTTTGAAAGGTGGTGTTGGAATCTCTTATCTTGATATAGATAGTACTAACTCATCTGATTTTATTGTTTATGATTTTTCAATTGGTTCAACATTTTAAAAAGGCTGTTGAATCATCACCCACATAGATGAGCCTTCTTCACCAAAAGCCATGTCGAAACGAACAGGAAGTTTTGCCGCAAGTGCTCGGATACTAAAACCAGCATCATATTTCATATCACTTAACAAGGTACTTACATCATATTTGGGAGCTACACGACCTGAAACCAATCAATAGGAATAGGGTTCCATTTTTGATCTCGCATAGGGTTGAAATCAGGAATTAAACGGTATTCGGTAGCTGCTATGTATTTCATTTTATTTTTTTACTTGTTTGTACTGAGAATATATAAGTGAGGATGTGTATAATGGAAGATATTTTCATGCTAAATAACCTTATTATAATTTAGGGTAGTTTATAATGGATTCAATTAAAATATAGCAAAAAAATTCTCTTTTTGATACAAAAGGTAATTAGCATAAGACATATA
>JAYEPE010000340.1:0-8449 GCA_034723735.1 Campylobacterota bacterium
TAAAACTTTTAGATGAAATCAATAGTTACTATGGCAATATTGCTTTTATATATCAAGCTGATGAAGGGCTTTTAAAGCAAGATTTTTCTCAAGTATTGATTGCGACAGTTAATGAGCTTTCACATTTACAAAGAGAACATGTCATTGTAGTAAAAGATGCTCATTCAAATGAGACTCATATTTCTCACGCGATGGCTCGAGCATCTAAAAGTTTATATGTTATTTCATCAGATTTAGAGGACAAAGAGTATGAATAAAGTCATAAAAAGTGATCAAGAGTGGCGTAAAAAACTATCTGCACAAGCATACGCAGTTACAAGTTTGACTTTTGATGCAGATTAAGCCTTACATGTAAGGCTTAAAATTTAAATTCTGCTCCTATAGAGTAATTAGTAACACCTTCACCGAGAACTACATAATCAACATAAAGATCAAGCTGTTTGCTTAAAGCCATTTTTCCTCCAATACCCGATGAAAAAGTAATATCACGTGAATGAATTTCATCTCCAGCATTAGGAATAATAACTCCAAATTTTGGTCGAATTGCAAAGGCTGAGTTTGGAATAAGAATATCATAACTTGCATAAGCACCAAGACTTAAAACATCAGCATCATTGAGACCTGTCAATGACTTATTTAATTCAAATAACGCACCTATCTCAGGCATTACTTCAACAAAACCTGTTGCACCTGCTTTTACTGTTAAACCAAGTCCATTTTCAGCACCTGGATAATCTGGAGTTGCCATAAATCCAAAGCCAGCACCAGCATAAGGTTTTATCTGGGCTGCTAATGTTGTACTTAAAAGTACTATCGCTGCGAAGAGTGTGATTTTTTTCATTAAATTCCTTCAATATTTAATTTTTACATGTAAAGCAAAATGTATTCCTTATTTTGATATACTCCTGCCATTAATTTCACAAGGAGTCCTAATGCGCTTATTAGCACTTATATTTGCATTTTTCATTACCCTGTCCGCTCAAGAGCCTACACCTGCAAAACATTCTGTTGTTGTGTTTGAAACAACACAAGGTTCTATTACTTTTGAACTTTATGACGATATCGCGCCACTAGCCGTAGAGAACTTTACCACTCACATCAAAAATGGCTACTACAATGGTCTGGTTTTTCACCGTATTATTAAGAACTTTATGATCCAAGGTGGTGACCCTGAAGGTTCAGGACGTGGTGGAAAATCTATCTGGGGAAAACCTTTTAAAGACGAGTTCAAACCTGGACTCACTTTCGATAAAGCAGGTATCTTAGCTATGGCAAATGCAGGTCCTCATACCAATGGTAGCCAGTTTTTTATTACAACAGCTCCAACATCATGGCTCAATGGACGTCATACAATTTTTGGAAAAGTCATTAATGGAATGGATACGGTTTCTAAACTTAATAATGTTGCTACAATGGGTCGTAATGGTGGTGATCGCCCATTAGAGACTCAAAAAATAATTAAGGCGACTCTAAAATAATATTTTGCATGTAGCCATACTACATTTCTGATACACTTTTTAGTTATAATTACCTATACTTAAAAAATAAAGAAATGATTCTATGTTAGATTTCCTATCCTTACAAACGATGACAGAAAATTCTTCTGTCATCACCCTTATTTATGCGATGCTCTTAGCCTTTATTCTCTCTACACTTATTGCAATTACTTATGAAAAAACATATCGTGCGCTTTCATATTCTCGTAATTATGTTCAGACATTAATACTCATATCTATTGTTGCAGCTGCCATTATGCAAGCTGTTGGAGACTCTTTGGCACGTGGTCTAGGGATTATGGCTGCTATGGCTGTAATTCGTTTTCGTACAAACTTTAAAGACCCTCGTGATATCGTATTTATCTTTGCTTCACTCTCTGTAGGTGTTTCTTGTGGTGTCTTTGGATTTCATATTGCTATTGTTGGGACATTTGCCTTTATTTTAGCTGCATTTTTACTCTACTTTTCACCTTTTGGTCAAAGTAGTTTTTATGATGGTATGTTACGATTTAATCTTGACAATTCACCTGAAAATAAAGAAAAGCTTGAGGCAATATTTAAAGAATACACCAAAAATTTTGCGCTGATAACATTACGTGATGTAGCACAAGGAAATCGTTTAGAGTATGCCTATCAAGTAAAGCTCAAACGAGATAAAAAGCATTATCATATGGTTGAAGAACTTCAAACAATCAATTCTATTAAGGGCATTACCTTTATGCTTCAAGAAGCAACGGTGGAACTATGAAGCAGAGTAAGTATTTACTTTATATAGTCCTTATTATTGCTATTGCTGTTTTTATCTGGATGAGTCTCTATTATAAAAGTGAGGCACATCGATTTTTTGGTTTGGCAGCTAATAAAGAGCATCCTATTAATTTTCCTTATGCGGTAAAAATTCAAAGTTTAAATGTCTATACCGGTAAAAGTATTACCGAAGGTGAAGTGTTAGCTACGTTTATACGCAGTGATATTATAAGGGAAAAAGAGTTATTATCACAGCAGGTTGATGAATTAAAAGCAGAAAAAAATCTAAAAGTCAATGAAATTCTTTCACAAATCAAACAAGTAAAGCTTGAAGAGATTATTCAAGTTGATGATATTAATTATAAAATTGAAGAACTACAACAACGTGATGCCCTAAACAAAAATCTTATGAAAGGTATCCTAACACAAAAAAGCAATACCTCTCAAAGTCTAATTTCAGTCAAAATAGCACAACTACAACGTCAACTTCAAAATATAAAACATCTTAGCTCAAATCAAGTTGATAATTTACGATCACAACGTTCAAAACAAGCTTTACTTTATCGAGAAAAGATAAAACAACTCACAACAAAACTTCAAACTCTTACAAAAGATGAAACTGACTTAAAGCTTATTGCCCCTTTTGATGGTATTGTTAATAATGTAATTCACAGTGTTAATGAAGATATTAAAGCCTTTGAAACCTTAATGACTCTTAATGGCAGAGAGCCTACCTTTGTGAGAGGCTATATTCACGTTGATGCACTCAATACTCTACATATTGGAGACAAGGTATCTATCGTTGCAATTTCAGTTTCACACAACAATGAAGAACCAATAGCCGGAGTTGTGAAAAACTTCAGTTCTGACATCACCCCTTATCCCGAGCGTTTAAAACGCTACCAAAATGTTGCACTTTGGGGGCGTGAAGTCATTATAGAGATTCCAAAAAACAACCTTATCTTAGGTGAAAAAGTTGTCATTGTCAATCATAATAATTCTAATAATTTAGATAAATTAACTGATGATACACTCTCTATTTTTCAGAAAAACACTCAGTTCAAGTAGCCTATAATGCGTATGCCTATAATTTTTTCTTTTTTGCTAACGCTTACTCTTAGTGCAAATAATAGTACTTGTTATAGTATTCAACTTATGAGTGTTAAAGAGAAATATTTTGATGAGAGTACTTTAGAAAAATACCCCCTTACATGTAAGCTTATGCAAATTAATAATATGAAAAGTATTCGCTGTGGCTGTGAAGAGAGCTATAGAGCAATACTAAAATATCACAATACACTCAAGCAGACATATCCACAAGCGCAAATTCTAAAAACATATGCCTATCGTTTTGAAAACCCAAATCCCTCTGAAGAACTTGATGATATAGTTTCAATAAAAGAAAATGAAAACAACGATTCCGTTACTGTAACAGATATTATACAAACTGAACACAATAAATCAATTGTAGAACAAGCAATAGAACTGACTGAACCTACTCAGCAAATTAGAACTACTCTCCCTGTGATCCATGACTTTTTAACTATTGATGAAATTTCAAGCTCACAAAAATTATCTACTAATCTTGAAGAAGGCTTTGATGCAATAAAAGAGCTTCGCATTATTGCCAAACATTCAGAGGATGTTGGACAAGACATTGAAGATTCTATTGCACTTAAAATTTATCCTCAGCATTTCACTGAACATAATATGGAAAAAAAATATTTTTCAGCTGTACAAAACCAATATAACAATCAACTCATCTCAGAAAATCATAAACACTATAGTGAGCGCTACACTCTTTTAATTCGCTCTTTTTACCTTATTAAGATGAGAGAATATACAGAAAATAAGATTACTATATTAGAAAAAAAGCTTCAACTTTTTCAAGATTCTATTGAGATAGAATTTGATATTAAATCAATTTTCAAAGCCACAGAAGCTATTAAACAAGAGCAGTTAAGCTTACTACTTCAAAATCAAAATATCTCTAAAAATATAAAATTTATTTATCAGTATATTCCTCACTACTCTTATGAAGAGATTGAAAATGAACTTATCCACTATGATATATTGAGCTCCAATCAAATTAAAATATCTGTTGATAGCTATTCAATTCAAGACATATTTGAAAAAAATTTAATTTCTAATGATAATATCTACCGTCTTTATCTTGCAAAACAAAAAATCAAGATTGCTAAAGCATCAGAATCTATCAATCTTGATCATATCCAATTTGGCTATGATCTTGCTACAAATGGTGAAGTTGCATATACTATCCGAGCAGGCTTAAATATTCCTATTTCAGGTAGTAACAGTGCTGATATAGCGCTAAGAAAGCTTAATTTTAATACACTCCAAAATAGTCTCTCTCAGGAACATGCGCAAATACAACAAGAGTGCAATACCCTTAAAGAAGAGATTATTAATCTATCTCTTTATGAAAAAAAGCTTACCCAAATCATTAATGAAGACTCTTTTTATACCACCTATTCTCAAAGTGATGAAGTGGATTTGAATTTTTTACTTGAAATGAAAGAGAAGCACCTCACTTATTCTGAAAAACGCCTCAAAGTACAAGAAGATATCCATTTAAAATATATAGCTCTTGTGACAAAACTACAATATTACGATCAAAGCATTACTCTAGAAAAAGAGCACTAAATATTATGGGAAGTTCAGGCGGTTCATTTTTCAATTCTCTCGATCGTTATGAGCTTAAATATATTATCTCTCCAGAACTAGTTGAACCTATCACTCAATACTTATATGCATTTTGTGAGTTAGATTATCACTCTCAACATTCAGAAGATCATTTTTATTATGTTAACAGTCTCTATTATGATTCACCTAACTTTCTTTTTTTAAAAAATAGGCTTTACGGGAAAAATCCACGATTTAACATGAGAACACGCTCTTACGGGGAACATCCCAAACCCCCTTTTTTTTTAGAAATCAAGGCTAAAAACTCAGGAACAGTTAATAAATATCGCGCTGTTTTACGAAATAGTGAGTGGCCCAATATGTTTAGTGATCCCGAATTTATACTAGATCCAGCAACATTAGATTTTGATAACAAAGAACTTTTTCATCGGACTCTCATAAAATACAATGTAGAACCAAAGATTTTTACTCAATACCAACGCAGAGCTTTTGTATCTGTAATTGATGAATATACTCGTGTTACTATGGATATTAACCTGCAATATTATCTTGAAAAAAATTATAATGTGATTCCTGATCCTGAAAAACTAACACATTACGATAATGAGCTCACTTTTTCACCACTCTCTGAAGATGCCAAAAATAATGTCATACTTGAAATTAAATGCCTACCCCATCAAATTCCATTATGGGTCATTGATATGATTCGCTATTTTCAACTTTCACGAACATCATTTTCAAAATATGCTCAAAGTATTCTTGCAGCGACCCAATATGATCCCTTTTTCAAACAACACTATAACTTTAACGATAGAACGGTAAACTTCCCTGATTAAAAAGCAACAGTACGTTCAATAAGCCAAAAAGTTGCAATAGCACCTATCATATAAGATAATACTCTAAAAATCATCTCTTTTTTACTTTTTATAGCTTTATCAATCATATAAAATATGATTCCCATACAAAAAATAAACATCAACTGCCCTAATTCAATACCCACATTAAAAGAGAAAAGGGCCAAAGGTATCTCTTCTTGAGGCAATCCGATTTGAATAAGAACATTTGAAAATCCCAAGCCATGCAAGAGACCAAAAATAAATGCAAGCCATGCAAGATGCTTTTTTGTAAAAGAGTCATGACTTTGCATTGCTAATTCACGTGCTAAGAAAATAATACTTAAAGCAATCATCGCTTCTACGTACAAAGAAGGTACATCAAGTACACCAAGCATACCAAAGGCAAGAGTAATCGAGTGTGAAAGTGTAAAAGCCGTTATCGCATACAATAAGACTTTTAGCCGTGTCACTAAGAGCATTAAAGAGAGCACAAAAAGAAGATGATCTATACCTTTTAAAATATGGACAATACCCAACTGAACATAATCTATAAATACACGGATTTTAGAACTTTTTTGATCAATCAACATAAAAGGAGTACTCGCACGCAAAAGAGATTTTTTAATAGTGTCGTCTTTTTCGTATCGGACAAGAAGCCCCTTATCTGAAGAGACCAAGCCCTCTATCCATATACGTGCCTGTGACAAACCCGAAGTTCCACACCACAAGGGATATGTTTCTACAATAAACCCATTAACTACCTGTATCACACTTTCATCAGTCTGCTGGCACTCTTGTGGAAAGCGCAAGGTAATTCCTTGTGCCTTAGAATCTTCAAGAGGTTTTTTATAGATAATGTCAATATTATTAGCACTATTCTCATAAATTTGTAAATATGATAGACCTGTTTGATGAGCATAAGAAGTCGTTACATATAAGAGTAATACCATAAAGTATTTTATAAGCATCAACTATTCTCGTTTAAGTTCATATTGTGTTGAAATTTTTTTATACGCTTCTTGATACGATTTTATTTTTCGCTCATCTAAATAATCTGTATAGACACGAGATTGTACTTCATCAAAAGAGTAAGGTTCAGAAGTCTCTTTTTTATCAATATACACAAAATGAATTCCCATTTTTGAACGAATAGGTCCATGCCACTTCAGAGGCATCTGCTTGAAAAGTTGTAAGGTAAAATAATTACCAAATTTTTCCTTACATGTACTTCTATCAAGATTAAGAATATGCTGTTTTCCTTCAAAAACATCACCATAAAAATGTGCATTTTTTGATTCTATCAATGCATTATTTAAAAGCGTCTTCATCTCTTTTTCTTGTTCCTCAGTGAGATTTTGAAAATAGATATGTGAGAATGAGACTGTATTAACCCTACTGTAAGCATCAAGGTTATTTTTATAATAAATTTCAAGTTCGTCTTCAGTAGGTTCTTCTAATACCGTCTCATTCACTAAGAGATGTTGCATCTTCTCAATCAGACGTTTTACAATAATAGAATCACTTTTTTCAAGTCCTAGTGTAAGCGCTTCATCTAATAAAATACTTTCATGATAACGTTGCTGTATTAAAGTTTCCAATTCAATATCATTAATTTGCGTATGCCACATTTTTTTAAAATTAGTTTTAATCTGGGCAATTTCATAAGGAGAGATACTAACAATTTTTTTATCCGAGATATCAGCATCATCTGCAGTAAAGTCGTAATAAGCATAGAGAAGTATTCCGAGAACCAAAAAATGAAAAAAAGGTTCACGAATTATTGTTTTAATCATAACAGAGTCTTTCTATAAGTTTTTTTCCCAATCTAATGCTGTTTTACAGATAAGTGCAAGATCTTCATATTGTGGTTTCCAAGAGAGTACTGACTTGATTTTAGCATTATTCGAAATCAACATTCCTGGATCACCTGCACGCCGCGGAGCCATATCAGCCCTAAATTCTACACCACTCACTTCTCGCATTGTTGAGATAACTTCTTTTACACTAAATCCACGACCATATCCAACATTGAAGATATTAGATTCATTACCTTCAGCTAAATATTCCAAGGCACGCAAGTGTGCTGATGCTAAATCATCTACATGTATATAATCACGAATACAAGTGCCATCTGGAGTATCATAGTCCTCTCCAAAAATCATCATCTTATCACGATCACCTATAGCAGTCTGTGCGGATACCTTAATCAAATGTGTTGCATTAGGAAAACTTTGCCCAATACGATTTTGTACATCTGCTCCTGCCACATTAAAATAGCGCAAAATAACATGTGAAAACTCACTGTTAGCCATAGATGCATCACCAAGTACTGTTTCACTCATAAGCTTACTCATACCATAAGGGTTAATCGGAATCGTTGGTGTCGTCTCAGTAACCTGAGGAACACTAGGCTCACCATAAACCGCTGCCGTTGAAGAAAAAATAAAATGTTTAATGCCATAGTCATTACACATTTTAATAACATGTGTCGTATTAACAGTATTATTCATATAATACTTCAGAGGATTTTCAACTGACTCTGGAACAACAATACTCGCAGCGAAGTGGATAACTGCATCAAATGAAGCAGTTTCAAATATCGCCTTAATAGCATCAAAATTCTTTAAATCTTCATGATAAAACTCTATCTTACCATTACGGGTCTCTTTATAGATATCATTTAAAGTATCAATCGTAGATTGATGT
>JAYEPE010000341.1:0-8408 GCA_034723735.1 Campylobacterota bacterium
AATTGCTATACGATGTTCAAGCATCCAAATAACAACATCCTCTATTAGCAATAGCTGCGATGTCTTATGTTTCGATGATATGTCAATGAGATTGTCATCAAGCCCCTGTTTCATTAGCTCAAATTTTTCTTGTAATTCATCAATCATTTCAACATCCTTTTCAAATAATCTGATAGCCGCTGAGTTAAACTCCGTTTATCTACCAATTTTAATAGCTCTTGGTACTCGTTTTGAATCAATGAATGTTTTTCATAACCAACCCACTTCTTATCTCTCTTGTGCATATACACACTTTGACTTCGGGCTATCTGTTCAAGCATTCTCGATGCACGAACTGATATCTCTATATTTTCTTTTTCAAGCATATTTGCCTCCTTCATTACTTAATTAGAATAATCAGGAAAGTTTTTCATCTTAACTTTCACAGAATTTCCTCTTATCTTCTATAAAGCCCATAAATATGGACTATATAGTTCCTCGCAACCTCTTGTATTTTTCTAACTATCTTCCAAACAACTTCATAAGTCTTGTCAATATCTTCCTATTGCTATCAATTTGATATCTATCTACAAATATTTGACGATAATGGTTATTGGTCAATATATTTGTTGATTTTAAGAGCATAAGGCACGTTACTTCTCGTTTTACACTCATATCCTCCTACAACTACGTTTTGGTTGATATGGTGAAAACGGAAATCGCACCTTATGGGAAACCCCTAAGAACCCCCTCTAAAAATCTGTTAAACACAAAATTGAAAAACACTTTCAAACATTCAAACCACATCTAATTACTTCAAAACACACAGGAGTAATACAATGAAAAATAAAGTCGTCGGAATCAGATTGTCAGAAGAAGAACTACAATCATTAATCAAAAAAGCTGAGTTGGCCAAAATGAAAATGTCAGCATATATTCGAGATATTCTTTTAAAAGATAAAGTAGTTGTTCAAGTAATTGACACCCACGATAAACTGATAAAATTAAGACAATTATCTTTACTATCAAGTATCTCAAATAATGCAAACCAGCTCGCTAAAAAAGCCAACACATTAGGTATCAATCAAACTAAAACAGAAATTCTTGAAAAGCTTGATGAGCTATTAGACATTACAAAAACAATCGTTCTGGAACAGCAAGATAATTGGTCAGTGCTATCAGATACAGAAGATGCAAATGTTAATTAGAGTTAGAGGTGCATATGACGGTATAGAATCTTACTTGAAGAACAAAACTGGTTCAAGTATTGATAGAGATGAACTCGATGAACGAGTACCTCTTTATGGCGACCTTGATATTACAGGCGAAGTGATTCGACAAATCGAATCGGATGGTCAACGATATCTTCACATTAGTGCATCATTCACAGAAAAAATTAGCATTGAGATGATGCAAAAGATTGAACAAGAAATGCGAGATTTTTATTGTTCAGCTTATGGGGTAGATGAACTTGCTGTTTACTCAGAAACTCATATACCAAAAATTAAATACACCATCGACCCTATTACTGGACAGAAGAAACTTCGGCTATACCACTTCCATATGATAATTCCCAAGACTTCGATGCTGAGAGAAGGATATGAAAATCCCGTAGGCAACTATATGTATAGCGTAAAATATTTTCAAGCACTCCAAAATAAAATCAACGCCAAGTATGGGTTAGAAGCACCGGTTAAAGGTCACGGTATCAGTTGCAGAAGCGATGTCATATCAAAATATACTAGACTGGAAGAACTCTTTAAAGGTCAAAAAAATGCTATTGAGTTTAAAGAGAAACTGCTTGAAGTGATACTGGATAAAGATTTAGATTATATGAGTCTGAAACAGTATTTAGGGACAATAGGAGAAGTTAAAGTCAGAAAGGCCGGAAAAGTTGGAGAGTATCTCTGGGTCAAACCAGATGGTGAAAAAAGTGGTGTTAATCTTAACGATGTATTTTTTATGCCCTCATTTTCTAATCTTAGCAAGAAGAAGAAAGAGGAACAATTAGATAAGGAGTGTAATATTGAATCTGACTATAAATCTGTGGCTATGACTAATGAACCTGACAGTAAAGATATTGAGCTCATTGACTATTGGTATGAATTTAGGAGCAAGGAACTTCGATTTTTACGAAACAAAAAAATGATTGACGAGTATCAAAGACTTGAAGACATTAACGAAAAACGAGAGTATCTTAAAAAATCCGAGGAGCTCTACTACTCTAAACATCCAAGAGTTGAAGATATGATTGAGATTGAACCTGTAAAAGATTTTAGGATTCAAAGAGGATTGAGATTGAAATCCAAAAAAGGTCGAAAGCGAATTATTGTGAATTCTGTTCATTATCATCTTGATAAGTCTAAAAAGAAGAATCGTAAATCTAATGACATTAATTTAGTGGATTTGTCTTGATAATGTTAACTTGATTGTATGAGTGCTGATAAGTATAAAAATAGAGAAACCTATATAGCCCAGTAAAGCAGGTAAACCCCTAAATATAGGATTGGAATAGTATTTTTAATGTTAGATTATTAATAGGTAGTATTTTAGCTTACCGAGTTTACCAGTTTTATAGACACAGTCAATGTGTCTGCTCAAAGAATATTAAAACCTTTCCATATTTCTTGTGAGAGCACAACAGTATTATCACCCTCAATCAAAGTAAGTTCTCTATCACTATAATTTGCTTGTAAATCCATAGTGCGTTTTGTAAGTTTCTCGATACTGCCATCACTACTAAGATAAATGACGTGAAGATTATTAAAACGTTTTAAACTCTTCTCTATCTGCTTCCACCACGCTCGCGCTGTTCCTTCCTGGTAAGTATAGATAATAACCTTTTCAGCACGTCCACACGCTTTTTTAATGCGTTTCTCATCAGGCTGGCCTAAATCAATCCAGAGCTTAATCGTACCATCATAGGATTTCTGCCATAAATCAGGCTCGTCATCTTCTGCTATACCTTTACAAAACACCAAATCCTCATCAGCATTAAGAATAAATGCACTGACGCGTATCATCAATCGTAAATCGTTTTCAGAGGGGTGTTTGGCTAAGGTGAGGAGATGTTCATTATAATAGTGCGTGTCCATATTAGCAATATTAAGGGTAATTTTATAGATAGTGGATTTAATTGCCAATATTGTCCTTATGCTTATTAAGTATTATCGCCAGATACCAAAAGCAATATTATCTATCACGTACTCTTTATGTACTATGGTTCTCTCTTTTTTAAACAGGTAATGTAAAAATCTTTTCATAGGGCTACTATCGGAACAAATAGAGTTTGTTTAAGCAGCATTGATATTTTCTAAAATATCTTGACCATATCTTCCAATAAAATGTTCAAGAGACAGCATCTTAGAATTACCATTATTAGTAAACTCAACATAAGCGATATTTCCGTGATTGTAGTATAGGTTTGTAATTTTCATCATTTACTCCAATGAGGTTTTTACTATTATAGATGATTCTTTAAAAGCAGTGTTCCATTTTATTTCACTATGATATATTACAACCACGCTTTTTTATTCCAAGAGTGCAATTTTTTCTATTACACTTTAATATCTAAGTTCTGACCTAAACCTGTAACAGTAGAACTATTTACAGTTTGTGATGTCGGAGTAGGGACTTGTGTACTCTCTAAGAGTTTCATCAGACCCTCTTCTTGAACATCAATGGCTTTTTTCATTGCTGATACGGGTGCAGTGACACTTGTGTGCGCTTGGATACTGTCCATTAAAACTCCTTGTGTTTAAATAGAGTTAGTAGAGTAAACATCGGCGAATATTACAAAAAATGTATTGAAGCTATGCATTTTATGTCATAAATCTGCACCTCTATTCTCTTCTATGCTATTGTACTATTAATGAAACCCTATGACTATATTACATCGCAAGAGATTAATCGTTTAGCTTTTCGTGCCTATTTCAATAAGCTAAAAAACGATACTACTGGCATGAAGCTTCTGGGTAAACAGCAGTTTTACAAAGAAGCTATTTTATATCTTCTTAATATTGAAACGGCAATGCACCGAATCAAGCGCGATTCTATCGCAAGTGGCTTTGAGCATATTGTGCAGAAATTGTCACACGAGAATGAAGACAAGGGCTTTAAGCTTGGTCTTAGTGAGGCAAAATCAGAGCTTAGCAAGATGCTTTTTCCGCAAAATTAAACAGTTCGTGTACCCACTTATTTTTTATTCATACATTTCATTATATTTGCAATCTCTTTTTTAAAAGCTTCTGGTACATCATCTCTTTTTGCAAGCTCTTGTGCAGCTTCGGATAAAAATACTTCTTCTTTCAAGTTATCATCATATTCATTCAAAAAAGTGTCAAGAGTAATAACTTCATTTGTTCCTTCTGCATAATTTGATGTAATTTCTATAACCATTTCATCATCTGTAAAATATGCTGTCACTCCGTTAGTATAAGGAGTAGGATGCCCCAACGATATAAACTCTTGCGAATCGGTATATTCAAATTCAAAAGGATTATCAATTTCTTCATGTCTACTCCAATCATTTGTATATTTGATATATACAGCATTATCATTTTCTTTTATTAGATTATAATACTCTTCACTTGTGTATAGTGTTTTATCATCTTCATTATAAACATAATCAAAATTATCTTCCGTAACTCTGTCAAGACAATGTGAACATAAAAAGAAAACATTTCCATCTTTATCTTTCATAATATAATCATTTGTTACACCACTTATGTCCATATCTTCTAATATATCATATGCATCTTCATTTTGAAGTCTTGATTTAAACACTTCAATATCTTTATCTTTAATGTCATATTTGTAATTATCATTACAAGGAATATAACCCATTTCATCATAATTGCGAATCACTTTTTTTTCAACATTTTCCATATTATTATCCTCGTGTATTTTTTATGTAACAGCTATTTAGTATTTTAATAAATTAACTTTTATTATTATCAACTGCAACACAAGAATTATAACCTGTTAAATATTATTAATAAAATCAAATTGGTAATGTAATATTTATCAATGATTTGTGTATACCCCAAGGAAACTTTTCAGATGAAGTAGTCTCTCAATATAGATTGACGACAAGCAAGTCTGCTTTTTTGCAAATCGCTAAAAAATTTTGATATATCTTTTTGAAGTAACGTAGCTTTTTCTATGGATGATTTTTCATAGCCTCTGTTTTTGAGGTATTTTACGATGCCAGCTAATAAGTCATCCCTGTCACGAAACGCAACCACTTTCGCACTGTTACTTTCTAAATTATTTTTCCTACGACTTATCATACCTACTTCAATAAAAAGCTTTTCCCAATCTTTACTTTTTTGGCTTAAATAACCCGACAATGTTAGAGGTGGGTGATAATCAAGTTTTTGAAGCTGTAATTTTAATGAGTCATACTCCTTAACTGAATCCCTATTAAAGGCAGTATGTTCAATATTCTCTCTTTCAGAAAATTCATTCAAATATTTGATAATATTTTTTTTAACATTTTTAAATGTTTTAATCTCATTCGTTTGATTAGCTGTGCCTTCTTTAAAATCAAATACTTTTGCTTCCTCTGCAATAATGGCAAGAAATTGAGCAAGCACATCATTATTCTTAATATGCTCTACGCGAATATAATCTGAAAATAAATAGCTTAAACCATACATATCAATCTCTTTAAATTGCTCTATTCTCATCTCTCGACGATATCTAATATACGCAAGAACATATAATCTAGTCCAATATTTGCAAACTTTTTCTTTATAACCTTCACAGTTCTTGTTCCATAATCTCTTTAATATGCATTTTCTTACATGATGCTTAGCCTGAGAAAATGCTAAGTTTCTTTCTTTGTAATCTTTACCTTTTTTACTGTAATATTGAGTCCACTTGAACTTATTCCATAATTTATCACATTCATTTTTCTCATCTTGCAGATAAGCATTATAGCTGTCAATAAATCGTTGACGTATTACCATTATATCTGTGTCATCAATATCTAAATTATTAATGATATTTTTACGTTGATAGTTTTTTATTTTACAAAATATTTTAAATTTTTCCTCAAAAGTAAAATCTCTTTCATTCATGTGCCATTTTATATTTGATGTAATCATCTTTCAGTTCTCTCTATCATATTTTTTTAAGTACTATCACTATTACAATAATATAGTGTTATTAAATTTTGTTTATATCATCCTTAATTGCCTCTTGGAACGGAACTCAAAAACCAGAAATGCTCTCCTACTTTTACATAGTTCGTAGCTGCTTTGATTTTGTATCCAATGGATAATAAGCTGATGTCGTTGCACATTGAATTGCAAAATTAATTCTCTTTTGTACAGACACGTTAGCAGAAAACTCTCTTAGTCTATCTACCATCTCATCTTTTGTTAGAGATTGAGTTTCCAAATTTAAAAGCTTCCAAGTGACTTGTTTCCATTGAGATATCCAATCATTCTTTTGATTAGTTATCAGTTCCTTTTGTTTTTTTGACATCATCCTCTTTTTGGAACATACTTGTCATTTTTCCAATACTCAACAATGGTTGTTCACCTGTATTCGCTTCACCTCTTAAAGTAATTAGCTGCACATTTGCCATAAGAGTCAGCTCTTCTTTCGTAAAAGAGAAATCTTCAAACTTCATTCAACACCTCTGTACTAAACAATTTATGTGTGTAATATATTAATAACCCTATAAAAGCTATAAAACCCATAAAAGTCGGGAAACACTAATATATAGCGATTTACAACGCTTGTTATGTCTCTTTTGGATATTCATTTCTATCTCATTTCTCAGTTTACCAAGTTTACCTGTTTTACACCCACAGTTTTTCCCGAATGGACATTCCATCAATTCTCTAACCAAAGTTCAAGTTGCTTTTGTGGGTTCTTGAATTTTACAGATGATACGTCAAAGCTATCAGGGTCAAACTTCTTTCGACCATATTGCCCTTTGAGCCACTCTATCATCTCTTTGTACTCTTCATTTTTAGGGTCATTAATGACTTCAAGAAGCTGTTCATAGCCAAATACCCCTCCACAGTCTTCTGGTGGAGCCATACGTTCTCCATCAATACATCTTGAAAATTTCACCTTCTTGGGTTGTAGCAGTATCCCTTCAAGTAAGACATCGTGACTCCAACTGTCTCCAAAATCGTAGAGGTAGCTCATTGAATCACCGACATCTTCAAAGAGCTCTTCGATGTCCATTTCCCATCCAGCCTCAGGCAAGTCTTCTGGGTCAGTAAAACCGTCATCCATAGGCATACCGATTTTAAGACCTTTGGAACGATAAAAAAATTCGTGCAGATGAGAATTAGTCCATCCAAAAGCGTCTTGTATAGCCATATGTAAATCCCAGAAACTAAAAGCCTCTGGCACTTGGATACGTCGCCAAACAGTTGGTTCTATCCCTTCAAGCGTAATAAGAAATTGGTAAATACGCTTGTTGCGATGGGGTTGTTGCATTTTTATTCCTTTCATTGATAATATTAAACTTGCTCTGTATTGCGACACTTTGGATAATTACTACATCCTAAAAATACATCACCGGTCTTTTTATTGGTTCGTTCCATCATAGCACTACCACATTTCTTACATGTAATCTTTGGGTCATTGCGATAGTTATTCTTGACACTATGACGCTCTTTGAGTGATTGAACATGCTCTCGATTTGTTTTAAAGCTCTTCGCAATTTTTCCTGATTCGATAGTCCCTATAATTTTGCGTACGTCATCCTCACTAAATACCCTCTCTGTAAACGATTGAATGTAACCGATATACTTTCCGCCAATAAATACATTTGGTGGCATCTTTGTTTTAAAGGTAGACTCACCTGTGAAGACAACAATAGAGTGGATGTTCGCTTCGAATTCCAAGAGCTCTTGCAATGCTTTAATATGTCGATAGTTTTGATGGAGTGGGTTCTGGAATCTATGCTTTTTGCCATATATGTTCTGAATCCACTGCTTTTGGCTTTCAGAACCGTATATCCAACCCTTCATATTTTTTGTCTCAATGACATAGATTCCAAAAGGAGAGACAATAATATGGTCAATTTGTGTTGTCGAGCCATCATTTAATCGTAGAGTGACATCCTTAATATTTGTGTAAACTTCTCCATCAAGGCGTAGCTTGGTTGCAACATTTACAAGTCCTTCACCAACCTTTCCTTTGAACCAAGGGGACTTAATAATAGTAACAATAATGATTATTGGCAGTAGATACCATAAGCTTGAAAAGATTTGTCCGAATAAAGCAGCAGGGTCAATCATATAATGACCCATTTAAGAAACAAAAAGATGAGTACAAGCACTACAAATACCGTACTCCCATCCATTACTCAACCCCAACGGCTTTAAAAACAGCATCAATTGGGTCAGAATATATTAGTAGCTGAAATTTACTCATCAGCTCTGGCGGAACTTTTGCCA
>JAYEPE010000342.1:0-8385 GCA_034723735.1 Campylobacterota bacterium
GATGAAGCTGAGAAAATCGGAACAGTTCAAGACGTATTAACATACATCGACAGCAAGTAAGACCTAAAACCTAGGACAATTGTCCTGGTGTTTTTATTTTTTTATTAATCTTTTTAATTCAAAAATAAGTACATCGCACAGGAGCACAAGTGAGACGAGTAGTAGTTACTGGAATCGGTATGATAAATTCAGTTGGTAATGACAAAGAGAGTGCGTTTAAAGCAATATGTGATGGTGAATGTGGAATTGATACAATTACAATTTTTGATCCTGAAAAATATTCTGTAAAAATTGCTGGAGAAGTTAAAGACTTTGACCCTGCAACAGTAATGGCACCTAAAGAGGTGAAAAAGGGAGACCGTTTTATCCATTTAGGTCTTCAAGCTGCTAAAGAAGCTATGCAAGATGCCAATTTACCAGAAGATATAGATAAAGAACGTTTCGGCATCAGTGCGGCATCAGGAATTGGTGGTTTACCTGCAATTGAAAAAAATTCAATTATTATCGAAACACGTGGACCACGTCGTATTTCACCTTTTTTCATTCCCTCAGCCTTAGTTAATATGCTTGGTGGATTTGTCTCTATTGAGCACGGTTTAAAAGGGCCAAATCTTTCAGCAGTAACAGCATGTGCAGCAGGAACACACTCTGTTGCAGAAGCAGCAAAAACGATTATGTGTAATGGTGCGGAGCAGATGTTGGTTGTTGCCGCAGAATCTGCAGTTACTGGTGCTGGCGTTGGTGGTTTTGCCGCAATGAAAGCACTTTCAACACGTAATGATGAACCAAAACTTGCTTCACGTCCTTTTGATGCAGATCGTGGTGGCTTTGTAATGGGTGAGGGTGCAGCT
This sequence comes from Campylobacterota bacterium, assembly GCA_034723735.1. Lineage (GTDB taxonomy): Bacteria > Campylobacterota > Campylobacteria > Campylobacterales > Sulfurimonadaceae > S010-53. Next base: position 852 of record JAYEPE010000342.1, read on the forward strand.
GCTCTTGTGATAGAAGAGTATGAGAGTGCAAAAGCGCGCGGTGCAAATATCTATGCTGAGATTATAGGCTTTGGTGAAAGTGGCGATGCAAGTCATATTACAACACCAAGTTTAGATGGTCCTGCTCGTGCAATGAAAGCAGCACATAAAATGGCAGGTGAACCAAAGATAGACTATGTTAATGCTCATGGAACATCTACTGCTATTAACGATCGTAACGAAACAGCTGCAGTGAAGAAGCTTTTTGGTGGGAAAGAAAATTGTCCTCCTATGAGTTCAATCAAAGGACAAATTGGTCACTGTCTAGGAGCTGCGGGTGGTATTGAAGCTGTTACATGTTTAATGGCAATGCGTGATGGAATTATTCCTCCAACAATAAACTATACAACACCAGATCCTGATTGTGATCTTGATTATGTACCTAATGAAGCACGCAAAGCAGAGCTTAATATAGTTATGAGTAACTCTTTTGGTTTTGGCGGTACTAATGGTGTTGTCATTTTCAAAAAAATCTAGAAGGCAGGTAGAGTCGTGGCAACTTATTTAGATTTTGAGAAAAAAATACAGCAGATTCAAGAAGATATCTCTTTAGCAGAAGTTCGTCATGACCAACATGCTGTTGAAATTCTTCAAAAAGACCTTGATAAAGAGGTCTTAAAAACATATAAAAACCTTTCTCCATATCAAGAACTTCAACTTGCTCGTCATCCTGACCGTCCTTATGCACTTGACTATGTTAAGTTGATAATGAGTGATTATTATGAAATTCATGGTGATCGTCATTTTGCTGATGATAAGGCAATTCTTTGCTATCTTGGTCGTATTGAAGGTGAGCGTGTTATGCTTATTGGCGAGCAAAAAGGTCGTGGTACTAAAAATAAACTTAAACGTAATTTTGGTATGCCAAATCCAGAGGGTTATCGTAAGGCTTTACGTGCTGCACAGATGGCAGAAAAGTTTGGTATTCCTGTATTAATGCTTATTGATACTCCGGGTGCTTATCCTGGTTTAGGTGCAGAAGAGCGTAATCAAAGTGAAGCTATCGCTCGTAATCTACTTGAACTTTCTCGTCTTAATACTGAAACAGTATCGGTTGTAATTGGAGAAGGTGGTAGTGGTGGTGCTTTGGCTATTGGTGTTGCTGATCGTTTAGCTATGATGCGTTACTCTGTTTTTAGTGTTATCTCTCCTGAGGGTTGTTCTGCAATTTTATGGAATGATCCTTCCAAAGTTGAAGCTGCAACAAAGGCATTAAAAATTACAAGCCATGATTTAAAAGAGCTTGATCTTATTAATGATATTATTGATGAGCCTCTCATTGGTGCACATCGTGATAAAAAAGGTGCCGCAGAAGCTATTAAGAGATATTTCTTAACTGCCTTAAATGAAATGCGTAGTATAAGTGCTGAAGAACGTATGCAAGCACGTTATGAACGCCTTGTTAGTATTGGAGAATTTGAAGAGAAAGCTGAAGCTTAAGAGCTCTCTTCTTCTTTGTATGCTGGATCAAACTTTGGTCGTTTTAATCTCGAAGCCTCTTTAGAAAATCGTACTAAATCTTCTGCACTATGAATCTCATTAGGGACAAAATCAAAAACATGTTTAAAAAGTTTTGCTGCTGTAATCGCATCTGAAAGTGCTCGATGATGTGTAGCGTCTTTGTAAAGTTCAAGTTGATCATTCAGGTATGAAAGTCCATATCGATATGATGAAATGGTACGTTCAGCTAAATCAATAGTGCAAAGTTTACGGTTTAGAAGTCTTTCAAATCCACATCGCTCCATCATGGCAGAGATAAAGTTATAATCAAATTTTACTGCGTGGGCAATAAAAATATCAGTACCTAAGAAAAGACGAAACTCTTGCATCACTTGAGACAAACTAGGTGCATCTGCTGTCATTTCAAGAGTAATACCTGTAATTTCAGTAATATGCTCAGAGATTTCATTACATGCCACAAGCGACTCGTAACGATCAATAATACGATGATTTTGAATTTTAACGGCACCAATTTCAATAATTTGATGTTTGTCGCTACGAGAGCCATTTGTTTCAATATCTACAATACAAAAGATAGCATCATCAATGGGTACTTTTGTTGTTGCAAAACGGTAATGGTTGTCTTCTTGAAGCTCAATTTCAAGCCCTTGTGCTAAAAAAAGTTCTTTTTGAAGTTGTGAATAGGCATTTTCAAAAAGTACTTTGGGAATACCTTTTTTTGAAAGGAGTCGCAGGCTCTTATCGTCTATAAGCATTGTTTAGCTTCTTGTATAAATTGGATGACTTTTTTTGTCTCTTTAATTCCCTTTGAACTTTCAACACCACTACTCACATCAACACCATAAAAATTATACTTACATGTAAGATTGATATTTTCTGGAGTTAATCCACCCGCAAGGATAATTTTTGAACAGTCTATATCTCTGAACCACTCAATATTTAGCTGTTTTCCCATGCCTCCATAAGCTTCACAATAGGCATCAACCAGTCTATACTCATTTACATGTAAGCTCAGATCTTTTTGCTCTTTAGCACGAATAACACGTATATAAGGATGATTTAATGCTTCAAAGAGTGCCTCGTCAGCTTCAAAATGAATTTGAGATAGTGTTGTTTTGGCTTTTTTGGCAAGAGCATTTATCGTAGCAGCATCTTCATTAACAAAAAGCCCGACTTTTTCTACAAAAGGGGGTAGCTTTTCTATAATAGCAGCAGCATCTTGCGGTGAAATATAGCGAGGAGAAGGTTTATAAAAAACAAATCCAAGAGCATCTGCACCAGAATCTATTGCATTAAGAGCATCATCTAGGCTTGTGATACCACAAATTTTTACTCTCATACGCGCAAGCTGTCAATCGCTTCTTTAAAGCTTTTATGTTTAAAGACATAGCTACCAGCTACACAAACATCAACGCCTGCACTTTTAAGTATATCAATATTTTTATCACTTACTCCGCCGTCAACTTCAATAAGACAATTTGGATTAATGGCTTTACGAAGTTTATCAAGACGTTGAATTTTTTCTACAACATTTTCAATGAAACTTTGTCCACCAAATCCAGGGTTAACACTCATAACAAGTACCATATCAAGATCACGAAGAAGATATTCTACCGCTTCTGCCGGTGTATGAGGATTTAAGACAATAGCAGGTCGAATCCCCAGTGAGCGAATATATTGGATAAGACGATGTGGATTTTTCTCTTCTTCTAAATGAAAAGAGATAAACTCAGGTTTTAAAGGAGCAAAAAGATCAACAAAAAATGTATTGTTTTGTACCATTAAGTGAATATCAAGAGGTGCTGTAGCAGCTTTTGCGATGGCAGAAACGACAACAGGTCCAATAGTAAGATTAGGTACAAAATGGCCATCCATAACATCAACATGAACGAAATCACAACCTGCATTGCAGATAGCTTTCACATCACGTTCAAGATTACCAAAGTCTGCTGATAGAACACTAGGGGATATAAGCATAGAGTTTACCTTAAATTTTTTTGTAATTTTACCGAGTTAAAAAGAAAACAAACTTATCATTGTCAAAATTGAGGTCAACTTGCACCCCTTTTTTATCTTGAGCCATTTCAAGAAGGTCATCAACATTCGTATATGTTCTTGGTAAGGTGATATCAACTGCGATAGTATGTTCTCCCAATAAGCTCTTAACTCGCCCACCGATGATATTAACAAGTTCTGCTAAAGCATCCAAAATCTCTTCCATATTATCAGTTTTTTCACCCAAGAGTAGTTCACAAGTCTTTTTAGCAATCTCTTTAGGAAAGATTAAGATAATCATACCATCCATATCGCCATAAAAACCAATGGAACTTGCAATTTTATCAGAAGTCTCACTTATATTAAGTTGATGGACCGCAGCAGCTTCTTTATTGGCTTTAGCATTTGTCATCATCTCAATAGTTGATACTGTCGCATCAATAAAGCGAGGTAATTCATTTACTATGACTTTATTAATAGTACGCTTTTGTTGAACAGCCGCTGCACTACTTGCTCCAAGGTCATTGAGCAATTCTTTATTTTTTAAAATATCATCCATCTGATCAAAGAACATAATTCCAGAATCTTCTAAATCTTCTTTGAATTTTTCGGGTGTTTTTTCAAAGGTAAGTCCAACAAAACAGAGAGTAGCATTATATTCTGCTGCTGAGGAAGCAAGTCGTGAAAAAAAGTTAAAAGCGTGAATATTCATGGAAACAACTTTGTATGCATCTATGATAAAAAGTCTAAAACCAACATTGAGTGAATTATTATGATAGACAATATTAAATCTCTCAGCTATCTCTGCATCGAGATAGTTTGCTACTGTGTAAATAATGGCATTTCCCGTAACACGTGTTGCTATTTTTTGACCAAAAAGACCTAGGTAGGTATCTTCAACAATAGCATAATAGGCATCTTTATTCTGTTTTTTTTCTTCAAATTCTTTTTTTGACTGAGCAAGAACAGGATTATGTCCATAATCAAAAAGTTCGATAGCCATAGTTGAACGTTGTGATGCATCTTTGTTGTAAACAAGAATAGTGTGTGCATCAGATTGATTATTTGAAGTGAAAAGTGCTGCAATTTTTTGAGTTCGAAAAAGTGAAAAATTAACATTATCATCATAAAACTTCATAATGGCAGCATACTTTTTATGATCATAATCGCAAAATCCGACAACAATACGCATTTTAGCGCGTAGATTCATAAGAAGTTTGACAAAAATATCAAGACCATTTTTATTAAAAAAGATCACTTTTTTAAGGGAGACTAAAATCATATCAACTTTCAATTGTTCAGTAGCTTTAATATCATCAATGGTTAAAAGCACAGGAGTATTATTGCCATCTAAAAATCCTTGAGGATTAAAAACACCGATACCATTTTTAACTACAGCTCTCATGTCTCCTCCAGTAATAGTAGAAAATCTTCATAAATATCTTCAACATAATCAACTTGAAAATCAACAAAATCATTAAGACCTGCTTCAATAAAAACTCTTTGGCTCAGGGTATGAAAAAGTTGTAAGTGCATCCATTTTCCTAAAAGATTAATCTGTTCATCTTTTGAAGGTTTGATACCTGAGGCTGCTTGAATAATATGAGAAATTTTCTCTGGATATTCCCATGATATAGCAATTTGCTCACTTACATCAAAAAGGTCAATGCCACCAAGGCGTTTTAAAATGGTATTGTAGTCAAGTGCCTTGACGGAGCGTAGCAGATTGACATCTTCTTGGTGAGTTTTGAAAAGTGCTTCACAGATAATAATACTTGCAGGCAGAAGGGTAATAGCGCTTGAGATATCTTTATCATCAATTTTCAGGTGTTGTAAAATTTTCCCCCAGCGTACACTAAGTTGTGCTTGTAGATCATAAAACAGGATCTGATTGAGTTTAAATAACTCCCATTTTGAAGGAGAAAGTAGTGAGAGCATGTAGCTGTAAAGGACTTGTTTTGCCCCTGATGTTCCTAAAATACCGAAAATTTGAGATAAATCATGAACTTTATTGCGAAAACCATATATTGGCTTGTTAACCAAGGTAGTAAGGTATTTACTAAGCGCAGGGTCTTTCGAAGCAATTTTAGCAGCTTTCGTTAGTTCACCTTGATTTACAAAATCAATGGTGGCTTTCAAAACAGAAGGGGTAGGTGGAATTTTTTCTATAAAATACTTAATCTCTTGTTGAGTAATCACAGGCAATATCTTTAAAGTAAAATTTAATACATTTTATCTTTTATGAGATAAAGCATACTTTAAATACTCTTAGTAAAAATTTGTTACAATGGTAAATAAGACGAATTTACGCAAAAGATATTTTGAATGCCTCTTTAAGATAGTATTTTGTTTTTTAGGATATAATTCGCCACAAAATTTTACGCAAGGAGCTCGAATATGGCTAGAAAATGTGCTATAAGTGGCAAAGGCCCAATGAGCGGAAACAATGTTTCTCACGCGAAAAACAGAACTAAACGTCGTTTTTTACCTAACCTAAGAACAGTACGTATCACTTTAGAAGATGGTACAACTAAGAAGGTAAAAATCGCTGCTTCTGAACTTCGCACACTGAAAAAAAATTCATAATCACCTAAAGTAAGACATTGAATCTGATTAAAAAGATTCGTCTTATTCTTAATTGGGAGGAAACTCCCAAACCTGACCCTACAATTTTACCTGAGATTTACGGTAAATTTAAAGCATTTCGACTTCCTCCTATCTTAATTGTTCTTACAATGATGTTTGGCACTTTAGGCTATGTTCTTATTGAAGATTTCACCCTTATGGATGCAGTTTATCAAACAGGAATTACCTTTACTACTGTTGGTTTTGGAGAGATAGCACCAATTTCAGATATGGGACGTATCTTTACTATTACGTTGATTATTACTGGATTTGCTGTTTTTTCAATCTCATTAGGTATCTTAGTTGCTGAGCTAAACAAAGGGAATATTGGAAGTATCTTTAAGGAGCGACATATGTTGTATCAAATTGCACGCCTCAAAAAGCATTTTGTAGTCTGTTATCATAATGATTACACGATAGAATTGACAAAACAACTCCGTCAAAATCATATTCCATTTGTTGTTATTGATCCAAGAGAAGATATAGCCGAGCTTGCTCTAAAGCATAAATATCCTTACTTTCTTCAAGAAGAACCTCACACTGATGTTGCTATGCTTAAAGCACATATTAGTTCTGCTAAAGGCTTGATTACACTTTCAAGTTCTATTGCAGACAATATTGCTTTAATCGCTTCAACACGCCTTTTTGAACAAGAGCATAAATTACCACGTCCTTATTATGTGATTAGCTCTGCTGATAGTGATAATGATGTGGAAAAACTTAAAAAGTTAGGAGCAGATACAGTAGTCTCTCCTACAAAACTCACTGCACAACGTATTGGTGTTATGGCAGCACGTCCAGATATGGAAAATCTTCTTGAAGAGTTTTTATATCGCAGTGACACTCCTTTAGATATGGAAGAGATATTTATTCCTAAGACAAGTTGGTTAGTTCTTAAAAAGCTCAAAGAGTCTCATTTGCGTCAAATTGCCAATGTTTCTGTTGTTGGGGTTACGCAACAAAATGGAAAATTTACACCTATGCCAAAAGGTGATATGTTGATTATGAGTGAATCAAAATTACTTATGGTTGGAACACATAAAGGGATTAAAATGGTAAAAGAGTTGATTCATCTACGAAAAAAACCTTCTGAGTTGCGCTATGTCTAATATGAAAAAAATAGAAGGTGGTGTCTGTGCTGCTTCAGGATTTTTTGCAGATGGACTTAGTGCTGGTTTGAAGGGTGGTGATGCTAAAGATATTGCTTTTATCTACTCTGAAACCTTATGTAATGTGAGTGCTGTTTTCACGACAAATAAAATGTCAGCAGCTCCTATCGAACATGCCCGTAATATTTCTCAAAGTAATTTTATTTTGATTAATGCTAAAAATGCCAATGCTATGACAGGCAAGGAAGGTCTTGAAGATATTCATGATATTTTAGATACTTTAAGTCATACTCATGATAAGATTA
>JAYEPE010000343.1:0-8351 GCA_034723735.1 Campylobacterota bacterium
AGATGATTTTTTACACCTTAATGGTTCGGGAAGTGTGAGTAGAACAGATTATTACAGCTATTTTAAACTCGAAAGTTCTGTTTTAAATGAAGATAATCAAGAGACCTATCTTCTAGCGGATGAGAAAGGTATCTATTTTAATACAATATGTCTAACCCCTTTAAGTAAACTTGAGGAGATTGTCGATTACGCAAAAATCCATAAAGATGTGAAGCCTTGGATTATTCGAAATGTTCAAGCAAAAGCACCTGTTCTTGAACATTTAAGTGGCTATATTCCTTATAATAACCCTTCTCAAATTCTTCATACTCTCTATGCTAAAGGGTACTGGAGTGATGTGGCTTATACCTTTCAACAAGGATTTGAACCAGCTAAAGCAAAGCGTGTTGATATCTATTTTGAAAAGGGTGAACTAAGTATTATTCCTAGAAATGCAAAATTTTATTCACATAATGCTGGAAGTCCTCTTATTGCAATTGATTTTAAGCCTAAAGAGTATCAGTTATTATTTCATCTTGATACCATTGCCCGTTTAGATAAAGCCTTATTAGCACTTATCCGCTCTTATAAAATTGATCTTCCTGTTGAACAGAAAAAAGGACTACTCGAAGCTGATTTAAAAATTTTCATTAACTTAGAGACTAATGCTATTGGAGCCTTAGGCGATTTCAAACTCTCTGAGAGTGTTGTAGCCTTTGAAGGTATTAATTATAAGGTTCATAGTGGTCAAGTTAAAATTAAAGATAGCGATGTAAGACTTGTGGATCTTAACATCACCTACAAAACACTTGCAAATGCTATGCTCAACGGATTTATTCAGGCTGTAGAGACAAAAGGGAAGCTTGATATTGATCTGCATGAGATTAATTTTTTAGAAAAACCAAAAATAGTATTGCAAAAGACACCCTTACATGTAAGCTATACACTTATTCCAAATCATCTTGATAAGATTGAAATTGATAAATCACTTTGGAGTGCCTTTAATAAACCCCTGCATATAGAGGCAATAAAGGGAGATTTTAATTATGATACGCTTCAAATGCTATTGCCAACAACCCCTCTATATATTGAAAATCATCTTTATGCAGAACTTCAAGGTATCATTGATGTTAAACATGAACATTACGATCTTAATGCCTCACTTACAAAATTTGATCTCTTTAATTTTAAACTTATGCAAAAAGATTTACATGTAAGCTTAGATTATAATGAAAGTCTTAGCGTTAATACAAGAGATAATTCTTTATGGCACTATGCGACACTACCTGTAGAAGTGGATAATTTAGATGCTTATATTAATGAAGATAGCCTAGTAATTCACGATGCACAATTTACTTTGGATGAAGATTTACAATCTAATTTTAGAGGAGAACTCTCTTTAAGTGATTTAAATGGAAGTTTCCAGCTTGAACAGATATCTGTCAATAATGATAAGATTGGCAATATACTTTCTCACAAAGCATCAATCCCCCTTAAACTCTCCATTAAAGATAATAAATTTGATATGGCTATTCCTAAACTTAACTTTTCAATGCTTGCACTCAAAGAGGGTTGGAGATTAAGTATTGGTGATATTTCACAGTTTGAGCCCTACTCTGCCCTTATGCAAGAGTTCAATATTGCCAAGGGTTCTTTGCATATGGGAAAAACTGCAGGGAAAGAAGGACTTTATTTTGCGGGAGAGATTGAGTATAAGTATCCCTTTTTGGTTCAGAAGATGAAGCCCCAACATCACTACAGTTTTTCTGGAACCTATGATAAAAATATCACATCAATGAGTGTTAATGATAATCTTCATATTGTTATAGATAAGTATATTGATGTTACATGTAAGGATATTGGGCTCAATATTGCTGCCTTTGTAGATTTTATTAAAGATCATAATAGCTCTGAATCTAATGAAAGTAGTATCCCTTTTTCCCTTCATGCCACAAATAGTTTCATCTATTTTTCACCCCAACGAAAAGCCTTAGCAGATACTCTGAGCATTATGGCTAAAGATGATGATATGTTTGCCACACTCACTCATCGCAGAGGTGGTGCAGGACTAGAGATGCATAAGAAGCAATTTTATCTTTACGGACAACATTTTGGTGATACATTTATGAATAATTTTTTCTCTCTTTCAGAACACAAGGGAGGCAATTTTTCTTTTACTCTTAAAGGAAGCCTAGATACATTTAAAGGTGTTGCACGTATTGATGACACTCGTATTAAAGATTATGTACTTTTTAATAATGTACTTGCATTTATAAATACTATACCCTCTTTAGCTAGTTTTAGCTTTCCTAGCTACGCAAAAGAAGGTATTAAAATTCATGAAGCCTATGCTGCCTTTGAATACAGAGAAGATATTATGCATTTCAATGCTGTAAAATTTGACTCAGGTGAGGTAGATATTTATGGAAAAGGGGATGCTGATTATTTTAATAATACGATTGATGTGCAACTAAACCTTAAAACACATCTGGGTAAAAACGTTTCAAAACTACCCGTAGTAGGTTATATTTTGGTTGGTGATGATGGTACAGCCGCTACAACATTTAGCATTGAAGGTAAGCTTAATGATCCTAGCGTTAAAACAGCACTTGCTAAAGATATTGCTATTGCACCTTTTAATATCTTAAAACGTGCTATTGTTTATCCTTTTCAGCTTATAAGGAAACTTATTAAAGATGAAAACAAAACAAAAGAGCTTGACCCTACTCATTTCTTAGAACAGTAAGAACATCTACCTCACTCGCTTTTTTAGCAGGATAAAACGAAGAGAGTAAAACAATAATAAAGGCACCAATAATAATCATAAAGAAATCTAACATACTTAAATCTAGGGGTAGCGTAGATGTAGGATAGACATCTTTTGGCAATGAGACAATTTCAAAGTTACTCAGTACCCATAAGCCACTTAGTCCCAAGACAATACCTGCCATAATCCCTGCAATACCAATAATAATGCCCAAGTATAAAAAAACTTTTTTAATTTCCAAAGATGAAGCACCCAAAGAGAGAAGCAAGGCAATTTCACTACGACGATTCATAACAGTCATAAGCAGAGATGAGATAATATTAATCGAAGCAATTAAAATAATGAGCATTAAAACAATAAAAAGTGCTGTTTTTTCAAGTTCTAGTGCTGCAAAAAAATTCAGGTTATCTTCCCACCAGCCTTTAATACTCACAGACAATGGGAGATGTTCTTTTATTTTATGAATATCTTTTTGAGGATTCTCAGAATAGATATGAATCCCATCATATTGATTCGAGGGAATACGTAAAATTTTTTGTAAGGATTCTAAGGTTGTATAGTTATAGGCTTTATCATAAGCACTCAAACCTGAATCAAATGTCCCCTTCACCTTAAAACGTTTCATTCGTGGAGTCACACCTAGTGCGCCAGGCTCCATTTGAGTAAAGATGTATGTCAGTTTTATATCATTATAAAGGTTGAACTCATCATACAGACTTTTTCCAATAAGGACTTCAAATTTTTTAGGATTATTCTCTTGTAATGCTTTATCAATAACACTATTTACACGGCGCTCATCTTCAAAATTAACACCAAAAAGATATCCTCCTTCAAGTTTACGCCCAGAACGTGCCATTACAGGAGAGCTCACATAGGGACTAAAATGCAACTCAGGAAACTCGCTCTCTAAAGTGAGTAAAATATTTTCATTAACAGATCCATAAAATTTTGGAATAATAGTTAAGGGATAATTCATAACAGTGAGTTTTTTTCTAAACTCATTGTCAAAACCATTCATCAAAGACATAGCAATAATAAGCACCATCACCCCTAGGGTAATACCTAAAAAAGCAAGAAGTGCCGAGAGAAAGATGAAGGGTTGCTCATTGTCAAAGCGTAAAAAACGCTTAACAAGATAGGGGACAATACTCAAGAGGCAAAGGCACCTTTTTTAGGACCACTTCGCCCACAACATTGTTTATATTTTTTGCCACTACCACAAGGACATGGATCATTACGAGCTATTTTTTTCTCTGCGATAAGAGGCTCATGTGCCACGGCATCACCATGGTTTAAGGATTGAGCAAGTTCTTGTTGACGTTGCTCAAGCTCATACTGTTTTGCTAATGCTTCAGCTTCTTCTTCTGCAACACCATTTTCCATAGAAAATTGGATAATATGAAGCATTTTAATGGTTTCATATTTAATTGTTTCCACAAGTTCTTGAAAAAGATTGTAACTCTCTTTTTTATACTCAACAAGGGGATCTTTTTGATTATAGGCACGCAGACGAATACCTGTTTTCATATTATCCATATTGTAAAGATGCTCACGCCACGCGGTATCAAGTGTTTTTAGATAAAGCTCACGTTCTACATTATGACGCATCTCTTCATCAATAACACTCATTTTAGTATCATATGAGACTTTAAGTTGGCTATTAAGCTCTTGTGAAAGCTCTTCATATTCTTTAGTATCAATACTATCTAAAGCGATTTCAAAGTTCATGCCCTCTTTTAAGATACCATCAAGCTTCTCTAAATCAAAATCTTCACGAGCACTACCATCTAAAATATCACACTCAATAAAAATTGATGCAATATACTCTTCACGAATCTCATCAACCTTTTGACCAATATCAAATTCTGGATTAAGGAGTTCGCCTCTAAACTTATAGACAATCTTACGCTGCTCATTCGCAACATCATCATACTCAACAATATGCTTACGCCCTTCAAAGTGAAGGTTTTCTACTTTTTTCTGCGCTTTTTCAACGGCGCGGGTTACCATTTTAGATTCGATAAATTCGCCATCTTCAACACCAAGACGTTCCATAATACTTTTGATCTTATCTGAACCAAAAATACGTAGAAGATTATCCTCAAGACTTAGATAAAACTGTGTAATACCAGCGTCACCTTGACGACCTGAACGACCACGAAGCTGATTGTCGATACGGCGGTTTTCATGACGTTCTGTTCCTAGGATATAGAGACCGCCAAGTTCTTTAATCTCATCATTTACCTTAATATCAACACCACGTCCTGCCATATTAGTAGCAATAGTAATCGCACCTTTAGCGCCTGCATGTTTAATAATCTCACCCTCTTGCTCATGGTTTTTAGCATTCAAAACAGTATGGGCAATTTTCTCTTTTTTCAAAATAGCATGAAGTACTTCTGATTTTTCAATAGAAGCTGTACCGATTAGGACAGGTTGCCCTGTTTTACTTAAATCCTTAATAGTTTTAACAACAGCACCAAACTTTTCTTCTTCTGTTTTATAGATTAAATCATTTAAATCTTTACGTACAACAGGAACATTAGTTGGAATAGAGATAACATCTAGTGAGTAAATTTGAGAAAACTCAGTAGCTTCAGTTTGAGCTGTTCCTGTCATACCTGCAAGTTTATCATACATTCTAAAGTAGTTTTGAAAGGTAATATCTGCAAGAGTTTGTGACTCTTCTTTAATTTCTACTTTCTCTTTAGCCTCAAGAGCTTGATGTAAGCCCTCAGAAAAACGACGACCTTCACTTAAGCGCCCTGTAAACTCATCAACAATAATAATTTCACCATCTTTAACGACATAATCAACATCAGCTTCAAAAAGATAATTTGCTTTTAAAGCTTGATCTAAGTGGTGTGAGAGTTTTGCATTTTCAACGCTATAAAGATTATCTACACCAAAAAGCTCTTCTGCTGCTGGTACGCCCTCTTCTGTCATCAATACAAGACGATCTTTTTCATCAACTGTAAAATGCTCTTGCTTAGTTAATTTCCTTGCCACTTCATCCGCACGGGTATAATCTTCTAAACTTCTATCAACAGGGCCTGAAATAATTAATGGTGTACGTGCCTCATCAATTAAGATAGAATCCACTTCATCAACAATAACAAAAGCGTGCTCACGTTGCACCATCTGCTCTTGGGAATAGTTCATATTGTCTCTTAAGTAGTCAAATCCAAATTCATTATTGGTACCGTAAGTAATATCAGCATAATACTCTTTTCGTTTTTCTAGTGGATCATGCATACCTTCTAAGATAGTACCCGTTTCATAACCTAAGAAGCTATAGAGTACACCCATATCTTTTGCATCACGTGAAGCAAGATAATCATTTACCGTTACAAGATGCACCCCTTTACCATTCATCGCATTAAGCACAATAGGCAGTGTTGCAACAAGTGTCTTACCCTCACCAGTCTTCATCTCAGCGATACGGCCTTCATGCAAAACCATACCTCCAACAAGCTGCACATCAAAATGGCGCATATCTAAAACACGTTTACTTACTTCACGAGTAATAGCAAAAGAGTCATACAAGACATCATCAAGTGATTTTTCTCCAGCTTGAACTGCTTCTTTGAGTGTGTTAAAGCTTGCTTTTAGCTCATCATCACTCATCGCTTCATAGTGTGCTTCGAGTGCATTAATTGCTTTAACACCCTTATTGTATTTTTTTAGTTCTCTGTCATTTTGTGTTCCAAATATCTTTCCAAAAGCAGCTTGAATCATTTATTGCCTTATTCATGTAAAATTGGGGCGATTATAGCACTTCATAGTTATTGAATGGCTTATATGAGCTATAATACCTAAAAAATAGAGAGTTAAATGATGAAATTTTTATTAGGATCACTTCTTACATGTAAGATACTTTCTGGGTTTCCCATTGAGCTTAGTACCATTGAATCGGACTTTACACAAACAATTATAGATGATCACAATAAATCAATTATCTATAGTGGAAAACTTTGGGCAAAAAAACCTGCTATTGCGCATTGGAGCTATTTAAAGCCCATTTTAAAAGATATTCATATGAAGAATTCTAAAGTTACTATCATTGAACCTGATTTAGAACAGGTTATTTTTAAAGATATGGGTGATGCTATTGATCTTATTGGCATTATTTCTAATTCAAAAAAGATAACTTCAGAGCATTATGTAGCGCAATATAATGAAAAAGATTATCATATCTATCTTGATAAAAAAGTCTTGAAATCATTACAATATGTGGATGATTTTGGAAACAGTACTGTTATAGATTTTAAACATATGAAACAAAATGTAGATATAAATGACTCTGATTTAGAAGTTATTATTCCTGAAGACTATGATATTATAAAATAAGGAAGAAATTTACACGTAAGCATAAGCTTACATGTAAAGAGAAGAGTTATACTGGTTTAACAGTAACTCCGTAAGTACCCTCAGCAGCTACACGCTCTTCTAAGTGATACCCTTGAATTTCATTAAAGTTAAGGTATTTATAGATATCTGCCTCTTTACCAGCGATTTTAGCAGGAACGATATCCATGTACTCAGCTGGAGTTGGGATACGACCAAGTTTAGCACATACAGCAGCTAACTCAGCAGAACCAAGATAAACTTGTGTACCTTTACCAAGACGGTTATCAAAGTTACGAGTTGATGTTGAGAACACTGTAGAATCTACACGAGCAGATGCTTGGTTACCCATACATAATGAACATCCAGGAACCTCAGTGTGAGCTTCAATAGCTTTATACACTTCATAGTAACCTTCATTGATAAGTTGTTGCTCATCCATTCTTGTTGGTGGAACAATCCAGAACTTCTCAACAGCTACACCAGACTCACCACGCATAACTTCACCAGCTGCTCTATAGTGACCAATATTTGTCATACAAGAACCTAAAAATACTTCATGAAGTTCAGTACCAGCTACTTCAGAAAGAAGCTTCACATTATCTGGATCATTAGGGCAACAAAGAATAGGCTCTGTAATCTCACTCATATTGATTTCGATTACCTCTGCATACTCAGCATCAGCGTCTGGAGTCATTAGTGAAGGATTCGCTAACCATGCTTTCATCTTATCAACACGACGTTGCAGTGTTGTTTTATCAGAGTAACCATCAGCAATCATCGCTTCAAGAAGTGTTACATTTGATTTTAAGTACTCTTCAATTGGAGCCTCATTTAATAGAACCGTACACGCTGCCGCTGAACGCTCAGCAGAAGCATCAGAAAGTTCAAATGCTTGTTCAGCTTTAAGATCAGGAAGACCTTCGATTTCCATAATACGACCAGCAAAAACATTTACTTTGTTTTTCTTAGGTACTGTTAAAAGACCTTTTTGAATAGCTACATAAGGGATAGCATTTACAAGGTCACGTAGAGTGATACCAGCTTGCATCTCACCTGTAAACTTAACAAGAACAGACTCAGGCATAGTTAAAGGCATAGCACCAGTAACACCAGCAAATGCAACAACACCAGATCCACCAGGGAAAGAGATACCAAGAGGGAAACGAGTATGAGAATCCGCACCAGTACCAACAGTATCTGGAAGAACCATTCTATTTAACCAAGAGTGGATAACTCCATCACCTGGACGTAAAGC
>JAYEPE010000344.1:0-8329 GCA_034723735.1 Campylobacterota bacterium
AGGATGTAATTAAAAAAATGAAAATATTAAATTTGCTAGAGCAGTATCACTACCAATTTTTATTTGTATTTTTTCTCTTTTTGCTTTCTCTTGCTTACACTTTGATTGAATATGATGCGAAAAATCGTATTGGACAGTATGAGAAAGAGCAGTTAGAAAATATTAGCATTAACTACAAGATGATATACAATACAAACAAAAAAATTTCACGTATTCTTTTTTCAGAAAATATTAATGTTCCTGATGTTTTAGAAATTTTCTCTGATATAAATGAGACAAACCTCGATTCACAACGTAATAAACTCTATCTTATGATGAAAGAAAAATATAAATTTATAGAAAAAATGGGTGTAAAGCAGTTACATTTTCATCTGCCAAACAATAATAGCTTTTTACGTATGCATAAACCACAAAAGTATGGAGATAATCTTAGTGATGCTAGATACAGTGTAGAATATGCAAATAAAAAACATAAACCTATAAGTGGATTTGAACTGGGTCGAATTGTTCATGGATTCAGGTTTGTTTATCCTCTAAAAGCAGAAAATGGAGTGCATTTAGGAAGTGTAGAAGTTTCAATAAATTCAGACTATTTTGTGAAATTATTTAAAAACACATTTTTCATAGATGCCGATATTATAATAGAAGAGGAGGCTTCAAAAAAGAAGCTTTTTAAGGGTTTCATAGATGAATATTATACTCAGAGTCTTGAAGGCAATGGCTATCTTCTAACGAAAAATTCTGCAAAAGAGTATCAAGATGAATTAACACGTTATCTGCATGAAAATAGCGATAAGTACCGCGCAGATATAAGTGAAAAACTTAAGCTAAAGAAGGCTTTTACTCATTTAATAGAAGTTAATGACATTCACTATATAAAAGTATTTATCCCAATTCGCAATATTGAGCATAAAGAGGTGGTTGCTTATTTTATTGCTTCAAAACCATCAGATACACTCAAAAATATGCATCAGGATATGTTCTATATAAAAATATCAATATTTTTCTTTTTACTTTTAGTTATCTATGTAGTTCATAGAAATCTACACTATTCAAGTACGCTGCGCCATAAAGTAAATGAAGCTCAAAAAAAGCTAGAAGACTCACAGCAACAGATTATTGAGTCAGAAAAGATGGCTTCATTGGGAACCTTAATTGCAGGAGTTTCTCATGAGGTCAATACCCCTATTGGCTTAGGCGTCACTGCAATGAGTCACTTTTTAGATGAGACAAAACATCTCAAGAAGCGTTATGATGCTCAAGAGATGAGTCAAGATGAATTTGAGCACTATCTCTTGGATGCTGGAAAAACAGGAGATATTGTTTTTGCAAATCTTGTACGTGCTGCAGAATTGATTAAAAGTTTTAAGCAGATTTCAATAGATCAAAGTAGCGAGGCAGCAAGGGATATCTATGTTAAAGAGTATATTGATGAGATACTTCTTTCACTTCACAATCAAACAAAAAAGATAGCTTTAGCTATTACAACTGATATAGATGAAGATTTACATGTAAATACTTACCCAGGTGCATGGTCACAAATTTTTACTAATTTGATACTAAATTCTCTGATTCATGCTTTTGATAATATAAAAGAACCACGCATACATATTGCAATTAAGAAAGAAAATGGTAGAATTACTGCTATTTATAGTGATAATGGTTCTGGTATGGATGAAGATCACAGAAAAAAAGTCTTTGATCCTTTCTTTACAACCAAGCGTGGTAGTGGTGGTAGTGGATTAGGTATGAATATTGTTTACAATCTTGTTACACAAAAATTGGGCGGGACTATAACTCTTGAGAGTCAAAAAAATAAAGGTGTACATTTTACAATGACCCTAGATGTAAAGGAGTAGCAGTGTCTGGTTTTATGTTTGCAGAAAATAAAAAAGAGACTCCAACCGACTCATCTTCAAGTGAAAATATATTGGCATGGAAGGTTCTTATTGTTGATGATGAAAAAGATATTCATGCAGTAACTGAGCTTTCACTAGGAAATTTTGAATTTGATGGACAAAAACTACATTTTATAAGTGCCTATAGTGCCAAAGAGGCAGAGGGTGTCTTACAAAAACATAATGATATTGCTCTTGTCTTGCTTGATGTTGTTATGGAGAGTGATTATGCTGGCTTAGAATTAGTCAAATATATTAGAAATACTTTGAATAACTCTCTAATCCGTATAGTCCTGCGTACAGGACAGCCTGGATCTGCTCCTGAAGAAGAGGTTATTAAATCTTACGATATTAATGACTACAAAGATAAAACAGAACTCACAAGTATTAAGCTTAAAAGTACCGTTCACAATGCTATTAAATCTTATAGAGATATGGTAGCTTTAGATGAAAATGCCAGTACTCTTTTAAAGTACAAAAATATGTTTGACTCCGCTAGTGATTTTATTTTTGTAGTAGATAAAGAGAGTAAAATCATAGAGGCAAATAATGCATTTTTAAAGGTGATTGGTAAGAGCCATACAGATACAATAGGAACGTCCCTTTATGATATTTTTGCTTTTAAAGATAGAGAATCAGAACTTAAAAAAAGCATAGAAAGCTCTAGTGGAGGTGAGAATGTACGCTTTACCTCGGAACTTCTTTTTGATACTCTTGGAAAGTGTTATGTAAATATTGAATCTTTTCCATATTTTGATGAGAATCATAATTTAACTGCTATAGTTGTTAATGTGCAAGATATTACAAAAGATGTAAAGCATCAAGAGCTAACAGATACTCTGAAAAATTCTCAAATTGCAAACTATGAGCAGACTGTCTACTCTTTTGTTGATATGATAGAGAAGCGCGATAGCTTTACCGCTGGACATACAACCCGTGTAGCACAATATGCAAAAAGTATTGCATCTCAGATGAATCTTAAACAAGATGAGATAGATTTACTTTATCAAGCTGCAATGCTACATGATATTGGCAAGGTCACAACACCTGACTCTATACTCCTTAAACCTGGAAAGTTTAATGATTTAGAGTATGCTTTAATTAAAGAGCATCTCAATACAGGCTATGAATTACTAAAAAAAGTTGATATGTATGCAGAGTTAGCTGAGGTAATGGTTCTGCATCATGAGCGTTACGATGGAAAAGGCTATCCTAATGGGCTAAAAGGTGATGAGATATCGATAATGGGTCATATTATGATTGTAGCTGATGCTTTTGATGCGATGACTACAAACCGCATATACAAAAGGCGTAAAGAGCTGGATGCTGCTTTTGATGAGATGTTAGATCTAAAGGCTAAGCAATTTCATCCAGATGTAGTTGATGCAGCACTTATCGCTCTTAAAGACATTGAAATTGTTGCTTCTGACCAACTTCCACATTCAAAGGCAGAAAAAGCTCGTTTTGCCTATTTTTTCAAAGATCCATTAACAAAAACATATAATGAAGATTACCTCAATACAGTACTCTCGATTGAAAAAGGAATATATACTCAGGTTCACTATCTCGCGGTACACAATATGTCACAATATAATAATCTAAAAGGTTGGAAAAATGGAGATATACTTTTGCGAAATATTGCAAATACAGTCCATGAGCATTACCCCTTGTATCTTAAATTTAGAGTACATGGAGATGACTTTTTTCTCTTAGGCAAGGGCAGTAATGGTATTGATATTGATACATTAAATGCAAGACCAGAAATTTTACAAAGTGGCATAAAGCTTTCTGTGCAGTCACTCTCTCTTGAGGGCAAAGATATTAATACTGTAGAAGAGCTAGAAAATTACTTTAATTTATAGAACTTTTTATAGAATCTCGTTAAATTCCTATGTTATAATCGCATCAAAAAATGAGTTGTGATGCGATTATATCTTCTTCTTTTTATCCTTACATGTAAGCTTTTTTCTTCAACACTGTATCTAAATATTTCAGCAAATCCTTCACGTTTAAATCCTATTTTGGCTACTGATTCAGGAAGCTCAGAAATTGCAGGTTTTATTTTTAGCTCTTTGGTAAAGTATGATGAAAATGGCACGAAAATTATTGGAGATTTAGCTTCGGATTTTTATTTTGAAAATAATACTACCCTTATCTTTAATCTCAAATCTAATGTTAAATGGCATGATGGCGAGGCTTTTAAAGCGCAAGATGTAGCATTTACCTTTAATCTTATCAATGATGATTCTGTAGTCTCTCCTTATACTTCGACTTTTCGTATGGTTAAAAGTGTTGAAGTTATTAATGAGTATCGACTTAAAGTGACGTATAAAGAGCCTTATTTTAAAGCCTTGGAAACATGGATGATGGGAATTTTGCCCTCACATCTTCTTAAAGATGAAAAAAATATTATGAGTGCGCCATTTAATACAGCGCCTATTGGTACAGGACCTTATAAGCTCACACGCTTAGAGCATTCTAAGGGAATTGAACTGACTGCATATGAGCATTATTTTGAAGGAAAACCAAAGATAGAGACACTCTCTTTTCATGTTATCTCTGATCCTATGACCCGATTTTTGATGCTAAAATCAGGTGAACTTGATGTTGGCTCACTTGAAGCGATGCAATTAGAACGTCAAATTGATAATGAATTTTTTGATAGATTTCAAAATATTGAGCAGATTTCACACTCTTATACTTATTTGGGTTTTAATCTACGTCTTGAAAAATTTAAAGATGCACGTGTTCGTCGTGCGCTCTCTTTAGCTATAGATAGGCAAGAGTTAGTGGATATCTTGTTTTTAAAACATGGACAAGTGTGTCATGGTCCATTTTTACCAGGTGGCGTAGCTTTTAATGCTAATGTAAAATCCCCAAAACAAAATATCAAAAAAGCAAAAGCACTTTTAAAAGAAGCAGGCTATAATGAAAAAAATCCGTTTCGTTTTGAAATTGTTACATCCAATTCAAGTTCCATTCGTCCCTACGCGGTACAGATTTTACAACAGCAGTTATCAAAAGTTGGTGTTGAAGTTAGCCTACGTATTATGGAGTGGCAAGCTTTTTTAAATATGGTAGTTTTTCCAAGAAAATTTGAGAGTGTATTGCTAGGATGGTCTCTCTCGTTATCACCTGACCCCTATCTCTTGTGGCACTCAGATAACGATAAAGCAGGAGCTTTTAATTTTGTAGGCTATCATAATGATAAGGTCGATAGCTTGATAGAGACAATGCAAACAACAATACAACGTGATAAGCTCGGAGATATCCAGCAAGATATTTTCAAAGAGATAGTAGAAGACAACCCCTATCTTTTTTTATATATTCCAAATTCTATCACTGCAGTAGATAAAAAAATAAAAAATATCAGACCAACAATCAATGGTATCTGGCATAATCAAATTGAGTGGGAAAAGATTACAGATATTAAGAAAATCTCCTTATAATACTTTATGACTTTACTCCAAGCAAAAAATCTTTCACATCAGTTTGATTATCCTCTTTTTAATAATATTAATTTAAGCCTTGAATCTGGAAAATCGATAGCAATTATTGGTGTTAGCGGTAGTGGGAAATCTACACTTTTACATATACTTTCCACCTTACTTATGCCAAATAAAGGAGAAGTGGTTCTGCTTGATTGCATTATGAATAGACTTAAAAATCGAGATCTTGTTGCAATGAGACGGAATGATTTAGGGATTATTTTTCAATCACATTATCTTTTCAAAGGCTTTAGCGCGTATGAAAACTTAGAAGTTGCTGCTATGTTAAGTCATGAAAAAATTGATGCTACTCTTATTTCACGTCTCAATATTGAAAAGGTGATGACTCAAAAAGTAACAGAACTCTCTGGAGGACAGCAACAGCGTGTCTCAATTGCTAGGGTTTTAACTAAAAAGCCACGTATTATTTTTGCTGATGAACCAACAGGAAATCTTGATAATGATACTGCAATGGATGTGATAAAACTTTTTAATGAATATATCAAAGAGAATGATGCAGGTATGGTTTTGGTAACTCATGATGAACAACTTGCTTTTAGTTGTGATCAAGTTTATAAACTTGAAGATGAACAACTCGTGCAAGTAAAGTAATTTAATGGAGTGGGCACTTCTCTTTCAAGAAGAAAATGTCATCGCTTTTATCTTACTTTTTATTCGTTTTGGGGCACTTTTTATGGCAGTTCCTATCTTCGCGCATACAAGTATCCCTGTCAATGTCAAAGCAACTCTTGCGTTTTTCTTTAGTGTGGTTTTTTACAACTCTATGCCTGAACTTAGCATTGCAACAACAGTCCCTTCTCTTGTTATTGCTATTTTAGGAGAGATGTTATTTGGACTTGCTATTGGAACGATTTTGCTCTTGGCATATCATACCGTCACCTTCGCAGGAGGACAAATTTCTTTTGTTATGGGTTTCTCATTAGCCTCCGCCATTGATCCGCAAAGTGGGGTATCTATGCCAATTATTAGCCAATTTCTCTCTTTAATTGCATTAATGGTGCTTTTTTCTTTAGATATGCATCATTGGGTATTACTTTATGTAGATGAGTCTCTTTCGAAAATTCCATTAGGTGGTTTTTTGATGACACCATCACTATTTGATTATATCATTGCTTCTGCTTCACGGATGTTTATGGTAGGTTTTATGATTGCATTTCCAATTATTGCACTCTCATGGTTGGCAGATGTGATTTTTGGAATGTTAATGAAAACAATGCCTCAATTTAACTTGCTTGTTATTGGATTCCCAATTAAAATTGCCGTCTCTTTTGTTGTTTTGATTGCGACACTCGCAAGTACCGTTTTGATTTTAAAGGCTGAAGTTGGTAGTGCATTTAATGCCTTAGTAATGTTTTTTTAATTATCTAAATAAGGTGTGCTTCTACCTATAAGAGGTTTGAGTATGTTTTTTAGGGTATGTGTATATGCTCTATCTTCGTTACATGTAAAGATTGCTGTATCATGCTTTATATCTTGCTTTTCAAGGCTTGTAGAGAGCTTACATGTAAGAGAATCATCAATGATGATAATACTCATACTTATCTTACCTTTTTTGACAGGACTTTGGATTGGGATTATCTCTCTTGTATTTATATTGCGATAGAGGGCTAATTGCTTTTTTAAATCGTTTTTTGCTGAAATTAATGTAATGGTGACATTTGCCTGAGCTGCTTTGATAAGGCTCTTTTTTATACTATAATTATTTAATTTATCCGTAATAATTAAAATATTTTTCTCTGCCTTAAGTATCTTAGTGTTTAAGTAATGTATAGCATTATCAGCATCATCAGGTAATAGATATAAAACTTGTGAAAAAAGTGAAGACTTAAAAAGTAAAAATAGAAGTATATATTTCATGATTTAACAACTTTTTAGTTACAATGATAGCAATTTTAGCGTATTCACGCAAGGGGAGATCCCATATGAGAGTCCTTCTTTTTAATGATAATCCTGTCGTTACCAAGCTTGTTACACTTAGTGCCCAAAAAACAGGAGATGAGCTTGAAGTTTGTTCTGAGCTTGAAACACTTAAATCAAATGAATATGATTTATTAATTGTTGATGATGCCTTGTACAATGATGACAATGCTACTGTATTAGCTACATCCATTACGGTAAGACAGAAGCTTTTTATGGCAAATAGAGGCACAAAAGAGCCTGAAGATTTTGAGCATATCATAAATAAACCCTTTTTACCAACAGATCTTGTAGAACTCTTTGCAAGCATTTCTGCTTCATTAGAAGCTTCAAATATAGAAGAGATTGATGATGAACCTGACATGATTATCTCTATGGAAGATGAGAGTTTAGATATTGAAGATGACTTAGAGAGTGAACTGCTTCTTGAAGAAGATGATAGTGAGATGGATTTAGATCTTAGTGAGGATCTTGATGCGCACATAGATGGTTTGGATATTGAAGATATTGAAGCCAATGATGATGAAGATGATATGCTACTCGATTTAGATTTAGAAGATCCTAATGAAGCCGATGTGGCAGAAAGTGTTCTTGATAAAGATGACTTAGCTGAAGTGCAGGGTCTTTTAGAAGATACTGAGAGTGAAGATATTGAAGAGATAAGTGATGATGAAGATGAACTAGATTTAGATAGTAATGAAGCACTCAGTGAAGATGATGCTCTTGACTTAGATCTTGATGATGACTTGCTTGATGAAGACTCTCAAGAGATAGCTCCCGAGAGTATTGATGATGAAGTGTCTGATATAAAAGTAGAAGAATCTCTTGAAGATGATGCGCTTGATGAACTTGAAGATGAGATAGAAAATGCTGTTTTAGAACTTTCCGATGAAGAGCTAGAAGAGAGTATTGATGAAGAGACCTTGCTTGATATTGTCAGTAACGATGAAGCATTAGAAAGCTTTACGGGCTTAGATGATTTGGATGAACAGAGTTTAAAAGTGG
>JAYEPE010000345.1:0-8319 GCA_034723735.1 Campylobacterota bacterium
CAATCTTTTCAATAGGATGACACCCAAAACAGTCACTCCCACACTCTGCCATAGAGTTAGGATCAGCACTATGACACTCTATACATGTAAGCATAGGCTTGTGACGCAAATCTTCATTAATTGTAGGAATAAGCTTAGGATGACAGGTGAGACAATCACCTGTACATGCCAAAAGAGTAGTTATCGTTATAAAAAGAAGTGATAATAAATATTTCATGGCAGAATTATACTCTGTAATCTTTAATGCATCTTTTACATGTAAGACTAATACAGATAAAAGTGATCAACTCACTTTCACCTCTATTTCATTATTAACTACATCAAAAACAACTTTTGAACCCTCATTCACTTCACCACCTAGAATCAAATCAGCTAAACGATCTTCTACGATCTCATAGAGTGCGCGTTTAAGTGGTCTTGCTCCATATACAGGGTCAAATCCGGCTTCTGCGATCATCACTTTGGCTGTATCAGTAAGTTCAAGTGTAATATCACGTTGGGCAACTTTCGCAACAATCTCTTGAAAGAAAAGTCCCACAATATCTACTATCTCATTTTCACCAAGTGGATTAAAAATCACCGTATCATCAAGACGATTTAAAAACTCAGGTCGAAACGACTGTTTAAGTTCTGCCATAACTACATTTTCAAGTTCAGGGTTACCTACCATATCCATAATTTTATCTGAGGCGATATTTGAAGTTAAGATAATAATGGTGTTAGTAAAATCTATCGTTACTCCCTTATTATCAGTAAGGCGTCCATCATCTAAAACTTGTAAAAGTATATTAAAAACATCCCGATGGGCTTTTTCAACCTCATCAAAAAGAACTACACTGTAAGGTTTACGTCGTACTGCTTCTGTGAGTTGTCCCCCCTCATCATAGCCCACATACCCCGGAGGTGCACCTACAAGACGTGATACCGCATGTTTCTCCATATACTCACTCATATCAAGACGCACAATAGCATCTTCAGAATCAAACAGAAACTTTGCTAAGGTTTTAGCTGTTTGCGTTTTTCCCACACCTGTTGGTCCTAGAAACAGAAAGCTACCGATAGGACGGTTTACATCGGATAATCCCGCTTTATTACGTTTAATAGCACGCGAAACGGCAAAGGTTGCTTTTCCTTGTCCAATAACTGTCTTATTCAGTTCACCTTCTACATGTAAGATTTTTTCTCGTTCGCTTTGAAGCATTTTATTGACGGGAATTCCTGTCCATCTACTAACTACCCCTGCTATTGCATCTTCATCAACACTATTTTTAAGCAAGGTTCCACTCTCTTGCATCTGCTTCCACTGCTCAGCTATTGATGCTTCTTCTTCATTTAAAGCAGGAATTTCACCATACTCTATCTCTGCCGCACGGTTAAAATCACCCGCATTTTTAACCTGCTCTGCTTCGCGTTTTTTGGCTTCGATATCGGTTTTAATGCCTGCGATTCTATCAAAAACCTCTTTCTCATTCGCAAATTGCGCCTCTAAAAGACGCTGCTCTTCTGAAACATCTGCAAGTTCCTTTTCTATCTCTGCAAGACGTTTTTCATTCGCAGGTGTCACTTCCATCTTAAGCGCTTCTTGTTCTACATGTAACTCTTGAGAACGGCGTTTTACACTTGAAAGTACAAGCGGTTCTGATTCGATTTGCATTCGTAGTTCTGCCGCTGCCTCATCAATTAAATCAATCGCTTTATCGGGTAAAAAACGGTCTCCAATATAGCGATCAGATAATTTTGCAGCTGATACCAAGGCTGAATCTGTAATACTCACATTGTGGTGCGCTTCAAGACGCTCTTTAATACCTCGTAAAATTTGCAGAGACTCATTGACACTTGGCTCATCCAGATTTACAGGTTGAAAACGACGCTGCAAGGCTGTATCTTTTTCAAAAAATTTACGGTACTCTTTAAGCGTAGTAGCACCAATAGTATGCAACTCTCCACGAGCAAGTGCGGGTTTTAAGATATTAGCCGCGTCCATACTTCCCTCACTCGCCCCTGCTCCAACTATAGTGTGAATTTCATCAATAAAAAGAATAATATTGCCACTTTGCTTCACCTCTTCAATAACAGATTTTAAACGGTCTTCAAATTCACCACGGTATTTTGCACCTGCGATTAAGGCACTCATATCAAGGGCAACAACACGTTTATTTTGTAAACTAAGTGGTACTTCTTTGTTATAGACACGTTGTGCCAATCCTTCAACTAAAGCCGTTTTTCCTACACCAGGTTCCCCTAGTAAAATAGGATTATTTTTAGTTTTACGAATTAGAATTTGCATCATACGGTTGATCTCATCATCACGACCAATAACAGGAGCAAGTTTTCCCTCTGCTGCTTGCGATGTTAAGTCAATTCCATATTTCTCAAGGCTTTCAAGATTTTCATCAGCACTTTGTGACTCAATTTTCTGACCACCACGCATAGCTTCAAAAGTTTTTGCTAAATTAGACATATCAATATATTTTTCTAAAATCGACTTAAAGCTATTTTCATTCATATTGGCAACAAAATAGCTATCAACCGCTAAGAAGTTATCACCGTTTTTAGCCATTTCACCTGCTCCACGCTCAAGTGATTGTGTGAAATTTCGCGAAAGCCTAATGCTCTCTTTGCTAACTTGTGATGCCTTGGGAAGTTGATTGGCAACACTTTTTACATCAAGTTCTATAGCTGTCTTGTCTATATTCATTTTATTGAGTGCTTGATTGAGTACAGAATTAGAATTTGTTAAAAGTGCCCAGAGAAAATGTATCGGTTCTACTTCAGAGTTTTTATTATGTAAGGCTAAAGAGATTGAGGACTCTATACCTTGTGTCATTTGATGGGTTAATTTTTCAAAAATATCATTCATAATTATAATCCTTTAACTTATTATACAACATTTAGTCAATCTATGTCAAGTTTATTAAGTAATATCATTCATATTTCAGAGAGTTAAAATTAATCTTAAAAGTGTACTCTTAATATATTAGGTCGTTTTTATAATTGGTGGGTATTATTTCAGAAAAAGAGTCTCTAATGATACGAACTATCGATCAGTTATTTCAATCTGCAAGCCAAAAAGAGATACTTGATGCCATCAGTGTTGCCCTTAAAAATAGTACAGAAGCTCCTTTTTGGTCAGAAAAAGTCATTCCTTTTAGTGAAGCGACACTCTCTGTTTTAATCGAACTTCGTGAGCAAAACCTGCTTTTTACTCCTGAGGGCAAGCCAGCAGACACCCTTAGTGCAGAACTTTTCTTGCAATGGTGTGAACTCTATTCTCTACGCTCTCTCGCCTTTACACTTCAAAAAAGTAATACAACTAGTATCCTTCAAAATACCAAATATGATATGCTTACATGTAAGAGTTATAAGTACATCAGCCTTGAGCACTTAGGAAGTTATCTTAGTAAGCATATGGTAAATTTAGATAATATTATGGTTGATTTTCCTGTGACACATTATAATTTACATGTAGGTATTCATGATGTTATTAAAAAATTAATTATAAAAAAATAAGGAGCAGTTATGGCAAAACAAAAACCTATTAGAGCCCACAAATACCTTGACAACAGTGAGATTATTGAACATCTTAGCAATGTGGAATATATTATTATGGCAACACCTAACCCTGATGCCTTATCAAAACACCCAATCCACTTTACAATTTTTTTAAATACTTCAGAGGAACTCCCTTTCGAGGCCAAAGATGCTGTTCTTGATCAATTTTGTGAGCAGTATCAAATAAGTTCAAAAGATGCAGTTATCAGCCAACTTGCAAAGGTGGGTTTTGCTCAAACAGATGAAGAGACACTCATGCCAATGCATCTTTTCAAGCCTGAAGCTCAAAAAGAGATTCCTAATGTAAGCTTACATCTTATTGATTTTATCGGCGATGCTCAAGGTTTTGATGAAGTTAAAACTGATGGGCATACAGGCTGGAGTTACTCTTATAATTGAGCTTATAGAGAACACTCTGTTTTAAGTTTATAAGAAGCCAATTCATTACCCTTGAAATCCATTACATGTACCGCACAAGCGATACAAGGATCAAAAGAGTGTACTACTTGTAAAACTTCCAAAGGCTTTTTGGTATCAGAGAGCTTGATTCCGATAAGTGACTCTTCATAAGGTCCTCGGATATTATTTTCATCTTTGGGTGAGGCATTCCATGTTGTGGGAACTACTGCTTGATAATTAGCAATCTTAGCATCTTCAATCTTGACAAAATGAGCTAAAACACCACGAGGAACCTCAAATACTCCCCTACCTTGCGCACTTTTTGGCAACTCTTCAAAAATATATTTACTCCATGTCTCTTCATCATAATACTTGATATTTTCTATCATATCTGAGACAAAATAGAAGAGATAATCCGCACATACCTGAGCTTCAACAGCGCGCGCGGCATTGCGTCCAAGTGTTGTTGAAAAATCAATAAGTTCCATATCTGTATCTTCCATAAACTTTTCCATATAAGGACGAATGACAATAGAGCGTTTGACATAACCCATAATCATTCGTGCTAATGGCCCTACTTCCATAGGTTTGCCTTTATAACGAGGGGCTTTTATCCAAGAGTATTTCCCCTCACTCTTTAAACTTCCATCTTCATTTAAGTCCGTATATAAAGGCTCAGTTTTTTGCTTATACGGTACAGTAGGCTCTTCGTCTGTGTACCATGAACGTGAGGCTTCTTCGGTGATATGGGTATCATCAAAATCTTCAATCGATTCAAAATCATGTCCATAAATCACTCCATCTTCAAATAAGACACTTGCCTTTGCAAACTGATAGCCACCCGAGCACATAAAATTACCGCTACCGCGACCATTGCCTGCTTTGATATCATCTTTATAAGCTTTAATAATCATTTTCATATCAGGCAGATAAGCACGCTCTATAAAATCTCGTGTATCTTTGACAATAAACATAAAATCATTAATACGCTGAGGGTTAAGCATATCTGCTACACTTGTTACCCCGCCAACTACAAGGTTTTGAGGGTGAGGCGTTTTACCTGCAAAGATAGCAATAGCTTTACTAAGTTCACGTTGAATACGTAGCGCGTCAAGATAGTGACTCATGTGAATTAAATTCTCTTCAGGAGTCAAACGATACGATTCATGTCCCCAATACCCATTAGCGAAAAGTCCCAATCGCCCTGCACTCACAAAACCACTCAGCTTCTCTTTAATTGATTCATAATGACCTACAGAACTACGATAAGGATAAGAGTGATATGTTTTTGCCACCTCATTTGCTTTTTTACAGTTCCCCTCAAGAGCACTCACAACATCCACAAAATCAAAAGAGTGCAGATGATAATAATGCACAATATGATCTTGCATAAAGAGTGCTAGACTTACAAGATTTCGTATAATCTCTGCATTTTTAGGTAATGTCATACCATACGCATCTTCTACCGCGCTAATAGAAGCACGATAATGTGAATTGGTACAGACACCGCAAATGCGCTGTGCAATTAAGCCCGTATCGCGAGGATCACGACCTTTTATTATGGTCTCAATTCCTCGAAAAAGCTGTCCTGATGCCCACGCTTCGGTAACGACATTATCTTCATCAACTTCAACCTCCACACGCAAGTGTCCCTCAATTCTAGTAATCGGGTCAATGACTATTTTACGCTTACTCATCAGGATTCTCCTCTAATTTTCGGTTATTGGCATACAGATCAAAAGCTATCTTACCCTCACCACATCCAAAACAGCCATGTCCCGCTTGAACCGGCCAACTTGTTCCCTCATTAAACTTAACATTAGGGCAGTTAAGATCAGCATAAGGACCTTTGCATCCCATCTCAAAAAGACACCAGCCTTTTTTGGCACCATCATCGCCCCACTCTAATACAAACTCATCCAAATCATAATGACCACGGCGTTCACAATTATCATGAATACGGTAGCTATATGCCCACTCAGGACGATTTTTAGCATCAAGAGAAGGTAGTTCATCAAACATAATATAATGCACTAAGGTACCAACAATATTAATAGGATTTACAGGACATCCTGGGAGGTTGATAATGTCATCACGTCCAAGAGCCTCTGCAACACCTACCGCACCTGTAGGGTTTGGCGCAGCAGCTACCACACCTCCATCAAGTGCACACGTTCCTATTGACATAACCAAAGCCGCATCTTTAGCGCAACGCTCTAAAAGTTCTAATCCCGTCTCGCCATGAGGTCCAATACGAAGAAATTTTCCATCAAGTCCTAAAGGTACCGCCCCTTCAACCATTAAAATATATTTACCCGCATCATTTTTGATAATACCATCAAGCACACTTTCAGATTGATCTCCTGAAGCCGCCATTAAGAGTTCATGATAATCTAGTGAGATATATTTTAAAATCAGATCATCAACTTTGGGGTGTGCAGTCTTGATAAAGCTTTCTGAATTGCCTGTACAATCAGAGAGTTCTAGCCAGATAATAGGAATCTTATTGAGCTGTTCAATACCCTCACCTACGAGACATTCATATTCAGGATGCAGACGCATTGAAGCCGTGACCATAGAGACCCAACGATTGAACTCTCTATTTAAATCAAAGGACTCTAATGCATCATGGAGATTATCGCAATTAATCATACAAGCAGGATGCAGACGGTTATATTTTTCAATACGTTTTTTCACTTTTTCCATAGCAGCAGCTTCTAGGGCTAAGGCTTTTTCTGCTTTGAGTCGTGCTGCCTCTTGGGGGTCAACAGGAGTAGCGTTCATAATATCTACAATATCTTTTTTACACCGTCCACAGGTACGTCCAGCGGCAGTAAACTCTTTTAACTCTCCAAAAGCCGTAAGTGCATTTTCTTTCACAAGAGTAACAATATCTTGCTCATACACACTCTCGCAACTACAGACTAAGCGACCTCGCTCAGAGATAAGCCGATTATCATAAAAATATGAAGCATCAACTTTTTCACCACTCTCAATTATTTTTTTAAGTGCCATCAAATCTACATTGGTATTGATGCCTATAAAGCGTTTAAGGGTGTCATTATTGATAATATATTGATCAATTCGATTATCTTTTTTACTCTCTATAACAAGTGTCTCATTATCGCTATCATTCATATCATAATCAGTTGTACTTACATCTCCAAAGAGAAAAGAGCCAACTTTCAGACCATCAATAGCCACTTCGACTTTAAATTCATGCGCTTCAATATCTAAAATATTTGATACTGCCGCATCAGCTTGTAGGGTACACTCTTTTACACGACCTGCTATATAGCCCTTAGAGGAGACTTCAGCAGCTTCGCCTACTGCGTAGATAAAGGGGTCACTTGAGCACATTGTATTATCAACAAGAATGCCTTTGTTTACCTTGATACTCTCTTTTGCAAAATCAACATTAGGTGAGATTCCTACCCCAAAAATGATAAAAGGGTCTTCAATATGATGATTTTTAGTCTCTACAACAGTAATATGATTAGCTTCAATTTTTGTATCAACAATTTCGTCATTAAAAGAGACTTCAATACGTTTATCTGCTTCAAAAATATCTTGTATTAGTCCAATAGAAGCGAGATTGAGGTCTTTTGAGTAAAGGTGCTTCCCTCGTGAGAGTAGGTAAATTCCTTTGGGAGCTTCTATTTTACTAAGCGTATCACATAACTCCAAGCCTATAGGACCTACACCCATAACAATGACATTTTTTCCTTCAATATTTTTAGCAATCTTAAAACTATCATCAGCACTACGAAAGGTCACTGCATTTTCAATATTACTAATATCAAAAAGTTCACGTGGCTTAGAACCTGTTGCAATAATAAGATAATCATAAGAGAAAAAAGCATGTTCAGAATAGATACGCTTCTCTTGCGTATCGATACGATTAACACTCTGATTCAATTCTACACGTACCTTAGGATTCAGCTCAAGCGCGATATCTTCGACACTGCAACTTTTATCCACAAGGGAGCACAGATGGATACGATCATAAGGAGAGTAAGATTCTTGAGAGACAATAAGCACTTCAAGAGAAGTGTTTTTTTCCAAAAGAGAGTTAGCTAAATATACCGCGGCAATTCCACCACCAATAATAACGATTCGCATAAGACAGTCCTTACATGTAATCTTTACTCAATTGTATAACAATTAAACTAATAGGCACCTCTAAAAACCCTAGTAACCCTCAGATTACTAGGGTTTTTAGAAGTGCCCTTTATTTAAAGCATAAGCCAACTGTCCTAAAGCAATTGAGCCATCATTAATAGGAGTTTTTTCTTGAACATAACAGCGACGGCCTTTAGCTTTAAAATGTTTAAGTGTTCGTGAGAGTAAGGTTTTATTTTGAAAGAC
>JAYEPE010000346.1:0-1549 GCA_034723735.1 Campylobacterota bacterium
CATCCCACTTATATATTCCCACTTTTAAATAAAAGATAAGCTATTAGCTACAAGGCAGATATCCGCAGGAGCTATTAATAGCTTCAAGGGTATCTAACGCAGTAGATGATAGCTTATCTTTTACCCGTAGGGCGAGTATATTGTATCATATTGCTTCGTTGAAAATCCTTGAAGCTACTAGTAGCTCCTTCGGAATTTCGCCTTGCACTATGACACAATATACTCGTTTAAAAGTGGGAATATATAAGCGGGATGTGTATAAATATTCCACAATAGAGGCAGTAAATGCATTTCTCATAAACATTTAGGCTCTTTATGATAAAGTTTTATTTAGACAGTGATTTGATCACTAATAAATTTAACTTCAAAGAAATTACCATGAATGAAAAAGATTATAACTTTCCAAATACCGGAATACATAAATATGTAGCAGAGTACATTCGTACTCTACCTGACATGAGTGGTAAAACTGTTTTAGACATTCCCTGTGGTGATGGAAGATCAAGTTATGAGTTCATGAAAAAAGGTGCCAATGTCATCGCCTTAGATCTATTTCCTGAATTTATGCTCATAGATGATATCACAGCGCAATATGCCGACTTATCTGAAAAACTCCCAATTGAAGACAATTCAGTTGATTATATCATGTGTCAAGAGGGGATTGAGCATATACCAGATCAGATGAATGTTTTTGAAGAGTTCAATAGAGTGCTCAAAAAAGATGGTATTTTATTAATGACTACACCAAACTATTCGCATATGAGAGCTCGACTCTCTCATCTCTTGCTAGAGACCGATCTATGGAAAAGAATGCCACCAACAGAGATAGACACAATCTGGTTTGCTGAGAACAATAAAGATAAACTCTATTTTGGTCATCTCTTTTTGGTAGGTGTGCAACATCTACAAAGTTTAGTCACATTCACCGGCTTTAAAGTGACGAATCGAATCAAAACTGATAAGGGAAACACCTCGATTTTACTCGGTATTTTAAGCTACCCTTTTTTACTACTCTTTACAATGCTCTCATACTTCTCGTATCGAAAGAAAAATACGCAGATAGATCAAGAGACACGTAGAGATATTTTATGGAAAAGAGTGAAGCTTAACTTATCTCCAACCACACTCTTTTATAAACATATCTTTTGGGAAATGAAAAAAGCAAATAGCCTTGATGAGACTATCAATAAACTTAGAGAGATGCAACGTAAAAAGTAATGTGACGCAGCTTACTGCTCCCAAAGCGAGTTCGACTGCTTATCTGACTGCTGTATTTCCAAAAGCTTCGCATATTTCATATACGAATTAATCGATGCCGTCAGTGAGATTGTCAATCCATCAAGACCTTGTAAAAACCCTTTTTGAAGCAGATACTTTTTAAAAAAAGCGCTCATAAAATGGATAAAGGGTGAAAAGCCATTGGCTTTACGCCCTTTTTGCATCAGCATCTTCGCACCACGAGAACTAAAACGATTTGTTTTATGCAACAGGTCATGATAGTTTTTATACGAATAGTGAATAATATTACCCTCAAGATGCTTTACATGTA
>JAYEPE010000347.1:0-1548 GCA_034723735.1 Campylobacterota bacterium
GTTGTAGAGATTAGTGTCAAATGTAAAAACAGGTCAATTGATAATATAAACCTTGTACTCTCATCTGAAAAAAAAGTTGCTAAAGCAGATAATCAACATATCTCTATTAGTACACTCTTGTAGGTAGTTTAATAGTGAACTAAGATAAATCACACGGGTGTAACATCTTTTTGTGGAGGAGTTTAAGTACTTATGATACCATTGTGTTATGAGTAAAAAAGAGCGATTAGAAAAAGAGATTAGTTTTTTTACAAGAAGAGTTTAGGGACCAAGTGCACAAGAGTGTGCACCTTGTGTCACACTTGAAATATATAAAAATGGAGGGCATGTAGGATTTATTGGAGGAACACTTTTTAAACCAGAGTACTGAGAAAAGGGGTCGGGTTATAACTATAACTTTATCTCAAAGAAAAGGGGTCGGGTTATAACTGTAACTTTATCTCAAAACTTAAATGGATAATTATATATAAATCACTTTTGCGATATGAGAAATATTGAGGTGTTATGATGTAAGTGAGGGTCTTACTTATTGGAGGAATAATTCTTTTACATATAATCAGAAAAGTTATAGTTATAACCCGACCCATTTTCCATTTTCCTGGTAGACTTTAGGTGCGAAAGTTAAGGTATAATGCTTTTGCTTTCAAAAGAGTTCTTCTGCTATTTATAAAGCGTTAATAAGATTTTAGATAAAATCACTAAATGAACAAAATGGGTATAACTAATGGGTATTAAGAACTTTTCAATGTCCTTTGCGTTAGTAGCAACTTTATCGCTACAAGCACTTGCAGACAATACTAGTATATATATTCAAGAAGAGCAAAAAGCTATAAAATCTGCTAAGCAGTATTTAATAAGCACAACAAAAAATACTGAAATATCAATTATTTTTAAAGAACTACAAGTATCATCAGAACAATTTAATAACAATGTAATAAAATTCTTAAATTCGAAAATAACTGACTTTGCAAAAGAAGACAGCCAGAAAACTGGAATGTTATTAGCTAACCTCGCGTTACATAATGATGAGAAAATTAAGTTTTATAAAGAAATTAAAAAGATAGTCAAGAAAAATAAGTTTTCTAAAGATATGAAGACAGACCTTGTTCTATTAGAACATATATCACAAGACTTTCAAAAAGAAATTCAGAAATTTATTGATGTGTCGTATATGGAAATAGAAGCAAAAAACCATTTCAGAGCTCTAAAATTAATTCATACAGGATATCAATTTAATGATTATTGGTATTCAAGTACTGATGTTTATAGTGAAAATGTTGTTTTATTTTTATCCTTAGATAATAAGGGGGAAGATATCTTTGATACAGAAGATAAACTAAATAAAGAACTTCTCTCATTGCAAAGTTTAAAAAAAGATATGACAGAAGATATAAAACTACCAAGTGTTGGTGGTTTTGATTTTGATAAAATGAATAAAACACACTTTACTAGAGTAAGTTTAATATGAATCCATATAAAGAGTATAGTGAGACACTGACTCATTGTGTATACACGATGATGCAACCAATTATAAAAATTGAAGATATT
>JAYEPE010000348.1:0-8251 GCA_034723735.1 Campylobacterota bacterium
AACTTCAACTCGAAGCCCGTCTCAAGCCCTTTTAAACAAGGTCTCTCTGTTTGTGGACGGGAATTATAGGGTAATCAATCTTTAATGTCAAGAGTTTCTTGAAAGAATTTTGAAATTTGTGGGGATTAACTTATAAAGTTATGCTTACGTACCCTGTTTCAGGGGCAATGGTTATTAGTCTTTCATTATCGTTGTTTTTACTACCTATTGGTGAACTGCAACTTTCTTTACATAATTTAATAGTTATATTAGTTTGAGCTAACTTATCTGTAGAACTACTAATGACTGAGGCATTGCTTAATTTAGTATCACCACGGTAAGGTCGTCCTAAGTGATCAAAAATAATTCGTCTAGCAGTTGAACCTGAAGCACCTCCACTTATACTAATAGCTTCAATTCCATATTTATCTTTTAAGTCTAAATTATCATTTATGTGTTCATCACTATCATTATCAAAAGAAGAAAAAGTTGTACCAATCAAGTACTTATTATTATCCAAAGGATCACGAGCAACTTCTGAATATGAAAAGTTTACTGAAGCATTAGGGTTTCCATCATAGTTTGAAATTGTTGAGTCAGACATCACCATGTATGATTGAGAGCTATTTGCTGTACTGAAACGAAGTTGCCATCTACCTAAATACCAATATCGAGCTTCTTGTATTCTAGATGCTGAATTTGCCTGTGATGACATATCTGGATTTGGCATATACTTGTCATCCACCATCGCTAAATGCTGAGTGTAACGAATATGTGATGCAAGTTGAATGGCAGCTTCTGATAATGAATCCCTATCCATTCTGGGGATAAATACAGCTGATAAAATTCCAATAACTACTATCGCAAAAACAAGTTCAATCATGGTGAAGGCAAAACGTTTCATAGGAATCCTTGGTTTATATGTAAGGATTATAGCAAAAGAATAAAAAGGAGAGGTAAATTTAATCTAAAAGAGGAGCGAGAAGAGAGATTAAATCTCTTCTGCTACTTGGACGTCATAAAGAACATCGTCCATTGGATGGCGATACATTGGCATTGCAAGACGTTTTTCATCAAGTACATGACCGATGAAACCGATTGAACGACCAACAATAAAGAATGCGTTAAGTGTACCTGATTGGATGAATTCATTGATTTCATCTTCTTGGTATCCTAAAGCTCTCCACATATCAACCATTAAGATACCGATAGTACCATCAACATTTAAGATAAGGTTCTCTTTCTTAGAGGTTGTTAATGCTTCAACAGTTCTTGCATAATCAAGAAGTGGTGTTGCTGGGAAATGCTCTGCAGCAAAGTCCATAAGACCCGTTACACGTAAATCTGGATTCTTAAGTGATTTGATACGGTGACCAATACCTGGAATTGGAATACCTTGCTTTTTCATATGGCCTAAGAACTCTTTTGGAGTTAAACCATTATCATCAGCAT
This sequence comes from Campylobacterota bacterium, assembly GCA_034723735.1. Taxonomy (GTDB): domain Bacteria; phylum Campylobacterota; class Campylobacteria; order Campylobacterales; family Sulfurimonadaceae; genus S010-53. The sequence goes on from JAYEPE010000348.1 coordinate 1,432, forward strand.
ATTTAAAGTGCTCAGCAGCACCATCAATAGCGCCACCAAAACGTGGACCAATAGTTAATAGACCTGTTACAAGTGATTCAACAACTGATTTACCAGCGCGCGCTGTTACTTTTGCATTGTGAGCACCAGAAACTGCTGGACCATGGTCTGCAACTGTTTTTAGAACTGTTTCTATAAACTCTGTTGCCCATGTTGGGTACTGTTTTTTGAACCATAGAAGTGAAATAACATCACCAATTCCCTTACCAGTAGCTGGAGTAGCAACACTAGAAATAGGGAAACCAGCGTAAGTACACTCTTCACCACGATCATCAGAGATAGTACAGATAAACTCTTTGCTTCTTCTAACAGTTGGGCATACGCTCATATCTGGCTCTGGAATCTCAGCAAGATTCATATCAGTAAATACTTTGTTAATCATCGCTGGAAGTTCATTGAATGAATTTGGTACATGAATACCAGCTTCTCTCATAGCATTATTTTTATACTCAGCTGTTTCAGATTCAGCATTTGCAGAAGCACCTGCATGACCAAATTGAACACCAGAATCATAATACTTAGCGATTGTACCAATACACCATGCGATTACTGGTTTAGTAATAGCACCTGATTTGATAGCATCAATAACTTTATACTCTTCAGTACCACCAACTTCACCAAGAAGAATCATATATTTAACTTCTGGGTTTTTTTCCATTCTAAGCATATTGTCAATGAAAACTGAACCAACAAATCTGTCACCACCAATAGCAACACCCTCAGCAATACCATCTGCATTGATAGAGATTATGTTAGAAAGCTCATTGAAAAGACCACCTGAACGAGTTACAAGTCCACAAGAACCTGCACGGTGTAGTTTAGAGTTAACGATATTAGTGATAGTACCACCAATATTTGCAACTTTGAATGCACCTGGAGTGATAGCACCAACAGTTGCAGGCCCGATAACAACTACACCTTTTTCACGTGCAGTTTGGTTCATACCACGAGCAAGACGCTCAGGGATACCCTCAGCAGTAATCATCATTGATGAAAAACCACCAACTTCTAAAGCTTCCATAGTTACATCATACGCTGTTCTAAATGATGCAAAGTTTAAAAGCACATCAGCTTGAGGCTGAGCAGCTTTTGCATCTGCAGTTGTTTTAAACAGTGGAATCATAACTTCATCTGGTCCAAAAAAGAACTTATCAAATTTATTATTACTTGTAGGTGCAACGATTGCAGCTACTGAAGGAGTTTTTCTTTGAATAGTATAGTCATAATCTAACATTCTTTGGATAGCAGTTTTATTGTTATTCCAAAAAATCGCTTGTGTATCTTTAGTATATAATTGTTCCATATCTTCTCCTTACTTCTCTAGTGCCATACGAACGATGTCAGTAACATGCGTCTCTGGTCCATAAACTTCGATATAAAGTCCTAATCTATCAGCAGCTTCTTTAATATCTTTCAGACCTTTTTCATAGTTTGGTCCTCCACGACGTACGTAGATTTTAAGATCAACGGCTTTCATTTTATCTGCATATACTTCAAATGCTTGAATAATACCTGTAAACGTTTTAGCAACATCAGTAAAGTTAGCAATAGCTCCACCGATAATCATAACTTTACCACGACCTTGAGCATCTGGCTCTCTAGTCATAAGATCAAGTAGTGTTTCAGCATAAAACTTAGTTTCACCAGTAGTTGGTCCACCAGAGTACTCACCATAGTTAGCTAAATCATCGATTCCAGCCATGTCAGCAATAGTATCAGCGTAAACAACTGAAGCACCACCACCAGCAACCATAGTCCAGATTCTAGCTTCTGGCTTAAGTAGAGTAAGTTTTAATGAAGCACCTGTTTTAGCATCAGCTTCTTCAACAGCTTCTACTTCTGGAGATTTAGCTTCCATACCAAATGCAGTAGGGTATTCAACATCGCCCCACTCATCTACCATCATAAATCCAGCAGTGTCATCTAGTTTTGCAACCATATCTAATAGCTCAATTTTATTCCCTTGCATAACAAAAGGATTGATTTCAAGATATGCGAAGTTTAACTCACGGTACGCCTTAAAGAAACCGATACAAAATTCAGCAAAATTTGCCTTATCTTTATCAGCTACATCTTTAGGAACATTTGCTCTAATTTGTTCAGCAATTTCATCTTCAGATGCTGTAATAGGAAATGCTACTTCAGTAACTTTTGCATCCCAGTTCTCTTCAATTGCTATACCACCCTCAGCAGACATATAGATAACATCATCATCACCTACACATGTAGCAGACACATAATACTCTTCAGATTGTTCGTGAGGAGTAAATGGCTCAACAATAAAGTTAGTTAGCTTATCTACACTCGGCTCACCAGCAGGAGTATCGCCATCGAATGAGAAATAAACTTTTTGATCGCCAGTAGATTTTTCATCTATCCAACTTGAAGCTTTCGCTAAAGATACATCACCTGGTTTAGTATCTCTAAAAAGTACTAAATCATTCATACCACGCTTACCAAATAACATATCTGGTTTTGCTACTAATGTTTTTTCATTTAACCATGTTTTAGTTTTTGCAGATTCTAAAAGTTCTGATCCGTTTTGAACCATAACTGTTTCGTATGCATAGGTAAAGTCTGGAAAATATTTATCCCAGTGCTTCGCCAAAATCGACTTAGCGTCGTATTCTCTTATCGCTTTTTGAGCCATTGCAACCCCTTCATATTTTAAAAGTTTAGCGGTAATTATATCATGGAGTCTCTATAGCATTTCTTGAAATAATAATGTGTATAAGTTAAATTTCTCAATCGTGCATTTTAGTAACACTAGCCTGATAGAGAAGTAAATTTCTGTGAAATATTGTAACATTTACACTGTTTTTTATCTCTCTATTTGGAATAAGTCTATACCCATCACAATGTGAAATTCCATAAAAAGAGAGTCGTAATTGCATCTCTTGATTGTTAGCATTAATACATGTAATTCCTTGCTCTTGCAATTTCTCTGCTAAGGAATCTACAATATGAAGTCGATAAGCAAAATGATCTTTAGGGGTTTTCAAAAAATAATAGATCTCTTTATGAAAAAAAACACTCAGTGCGTTTAAAACCAAAAGTGTAAATGCAATACCAAAGAGTAGGCGATATTTTGTTCGAAATTGGGGCAAGCGTATGCGATAGGAGTGGAAAAAGTTCTGCATTAACAAAGGAAGTGCCACCATTAGATAGGGTGCAAATATTTCAACATTAATTTTCTGTCTAAATGAGAGTAAAAGAGAGAGCAAAAAAGCTGAAGTTGCAACATAGAAAAGTTGATCTCTAGGACCTATTAAAGCACGGCGATACAAAACATAAAAAAGATATAAAAATACGATAGGCGAAAAGATAACTGCATAAATTCCTAAGGTATCAAGAAATTGTCCCCGAGGGGCACCACTAACATCAAAGCCATACACAAGCAGTGATAGCATAAACAGTCCCGTACTTGCTACAAAAAGCTTATGCTTTTGCTGTTCATATGCATAAAAAGCAACCCCCATATACAAAAACATAAAGCCTTCATTGACAACTATTAAAAGAGGTAAAAGAATATAAGAAAAAGTATAATACCGTTGTGCTAAAAAGATATATAATAATACAAAAAATAAAATCAATCCCGCATCATCTACTAAAATAGCAACACTATTGATTCCTGGCAAAAGCATATAAATGCCGATAAGCCATAAACGGTCACTTTCGTATCTTATGTATGCTTTGGCAATCGCGTATAATAATATGATACTTAGAATATGTAATACTAAGGTGGGAAAACGTAATGCAAAATTATTTTGTCCAAAAATTGATGTTGATGTTGTAATAAGATGATGCATAAAGCTTGTATCATTAAAAAAAATCTGCGCTTCATGATAACTAATTGAAAGATAAGGAATAACGAATATTAAGAGTAGCGTGTCAAGAGCTAAAAGAAGAAAAAATATATATCGAAGATTCATGCGTGATTATAACTTAAGATATAAGTATTTTAACTTTAAGTACTATTTTCTAAGCTAAAACACTTATTTTAGCAATATACTAAATTTAAAGACTAGTTCGATAAAATTCCATTTATAATTTTTCCTCAAGGAAACCGATGAAACGTGCCTTATTAAGTGTAAGTGATAAAAGTAATATTGTAGAGTTTGCTCAAGCTCTTGTTGGTCATGGTTTTGAGATTGTCTCAACAGGTGGCACCTATAAAATGCTCAAAGAAGCGGGTATTGATGCGATTGAGATTGATGAGGTAACTAAGTTTCCTGAGATGCTTGATGGACGTGTCAAAACATTAAACCCTTTTGTTCATGGTGGTATCTTGTATCGTCGTGATTTAGAGACACATCAAGAGACTGTGAAAGAGCATGGTATTGTTGGAATCGACTTGGTGTGTGTTAATCTTTATCCTTTTAAAGCTACGATTGAACGCACTGATGATTTTGATGAGATTATCGAAAATATCGATATCGGTGGACCAGCAATGGTACGTTCTGCTGCTAAGAATTTTAAAGATGTTATGATTGTAACTGACCCTAGTGATTACTCTTTAGTTTTAAATGCACTAGACAACAGTGATGATAGCTTTGAATTTCGTCGTGATTTAATGATAAAAGCGTATGAACATACTGCGGCGTATGATGGTATGATTGCAAACTATATGAATAACCGTTTTAATGATGGTTTTGGAGAGAAGCAGTTTATTATCGGCTCAAAAGTGATGGATACTCGTTATGGAGAAAACCCACATCAAAAAGGTTCTCTTTATGAATTTGATAACTATTTTACGCAAAACTTTACAACGCTAAAAGGTGAGGCAAGTTTTAATAACCTAGGTGATTTAAATGGTGCGGTAAAAATTGCAGCAGCCTTTGGAGATGAGAAAGCAATCTGTATTGCTAAACATGGTAATCCTTGTGGTTTTGCAATTCGCGATAATCTTCTTGATGCGTATACCGATGCACTCAAATGTGACCCTGTCTCTGCTTTTGGTGGTGTAGTTGCAGTTAATGGTGTTGTTGATGCTGCATTAGCCCAGAAAATGAATGAAATCTTTTTGGAGGTGATCATTGCAGGACGTATCACTCCTGAGGCTCAAGAAGTCTTTGCTAAGAAAAAACGTCTGAAACTTTTTGAATATGGCGCGGATAGAATTGTACTTTCTAATGATGCAAAAAGCTTTAAACATGTTGATGGTGGTTTTGTTTATCAAGATGCTGATAAAATTGGTGAAGATGAAGTTAAAAATGCCAAACTTGTTACAAGTAGAAAAGCAAGTAAGCAAGAGTTAAAAGATGCCCAAATAGCGTATAAAGTAGCAAGTTTAACGAAGTCTAACTGTGTTGTTTATGTCAAAGATTCAGCAATGGTAGCCGTAGGTATGGGAATGACTTCACGTGTTGATGCCTCTCAATGTGCACTTAAAAAAGCCAAAGATATGGGACTTGATGTCACAGGTGCTGCACTTGCTTCTGAAGCATTTTTCCCTTTCCGTGACTCTATTGACGCGGCGGCACAAGCGGGCGTAAAAACGGTTATAGAACCAGGTGGTTCAATTCGTGATGATGAAGTCATTGCAGCAGCTAATGAGCATGGAATGTCTCTGTATTTTTCTGAGGTTCGTCACTTCTTGCATTAAGAGTGTGCTTTCTTACATGTAAGCATAACGATATACACATAGACTGCTCTATAAAATATTCTTATTCTACCGTAACACTCTTAGCCAAGTTTCTTGGCATATCAACATCATTGCCTAAGCGGATAGATATCTCCATTGATAGGAGTTGTACGATAACCATCATCTCAAAAAATTCTAGCATATAGTGATCGGTATCTGAGGTCTGAATAAAATCATCAGCCTTATCAAATACTAGAGGACTAACCGCGCAGATGGTAGCATCACGGGCACTAAGTTCTTCAACATTACTTTTTGATTTTTCATAAAGTCTGTTTTTTGGAAGTAGTGCAATAGTAAAGAGCTCCGGGTCAGCTAAGGCAATAGGACCATGTTTCATCTCACCAGAAGGGTATCCCTCAGCATGTAAGTAGCTAATCTCTTTGAGTTTTAATGCCCCCTCAAGTGCAAGTGGAAAGAAAACATCACGACCAATAAAGAAGAAGCCATGCCCATGTAGATAGCGTTTAGAGAGGCGGTGCATTTTTTCATGAAGCTCATCGGTGACATGAGTTTTAGCTGGAACTTCGCGTAAGACTTTAATTTGCTTAGCAATCTCTTTGCTACTTAAGGTTTTTCGAGATGATGCTACATAAAGTGACAGCATCCATAATACCACTACTTGTGTTGCAAAAGCTTTTGTAGAAGCGACACCTTTCTCAATACCAGCACGGGCTAAAATTGTGTGATCAGCCAAACGTACCATAGAAGAGTTATCAACATTACAGATAACTAGGGTTTTAAGTCCAGCCTCTTTTGCCATCTTTAGGGTTTCGAGTGTATCTGCTGTTTCACCACTTTGTGAAATAACAACAAAGAGAGTATTTTTATTTAAAAAAGGCTCACGATAACGAAATTCACTTGCAAATTCAACACTTGTTTTAATTTTTGCGTAGCGCTCAAACAGATAACTTGCAGTAAGTGCAGAGTGATAGGATGTTCCACATGATGAAAACATAATCTCATCAATACCATCAAGAAGCTTCTCATCTAGCTCATCAAAGATAATTCCATCATCACTGAGTCGTCCAAGTAGAGTGTCGGCTATGACACTATGTTGTTCATAAATCTCTTTTTCCATAAAGAAGCGAAATCCCTCTTTTTGTGCTGAAAGTTTTGATGTTGGTAATGCAGTAAATT
>JAYEPE010000349.1:0-1544 GCA_034723735.1 Campylobacterota bacterium
GTCTTGAATACTTGGCGGCAGTAAAAATGGTTGATTTCTATTGGATGCTTTAAATGGTTTCATGCATGTATTTTAGCACTTTGTAGCTGTTTGTTTGATTCACTTTAATCCGACAGACTCCTAGAGAGGTAATTAGCCACTCTTTTACATTTATAGTTTTAATGTTTAAGTCGTCATATATTATATCTGACGTATTGTCTTCATGTATAACGAGAAGGTCAATATTTTTTAGCTGTAGATCTTCAATAGTTTTAGAAAATACTCTGAGTTCTCTTTTTTTAGTTTTTTCGTTATAGTTTAATAAAGTACTTATTCTACTGTCATAAATAGTTCTTACATGAGTTTGTGGTAGTTCTCTTTTCCAATAGTTCCACTCATTTAAAATCTCGATAATTTCTGACTTGTCCAAATATAATCCTTTTAATTATATGTTGTATCTTATAATTTATGAACTTATTATTAGGTTAATGGACTAAATTAAGCACTAAAAAATACCCAAAAGGAATAGCAACTAAATCATCGCCAAACTCTAAAATCATTTATTATTTAACGATTTAGTCTAAATATGCTATAATTCAGTAATATATGAATGAAAAAGAGAGATGATGAATGATGATTTAAAAAATAACTATGAGTTTATGACTTCAGGTGAGATTGCTAAATCTCTTGCTGTAAAAATAAAAATAATTCGTAAAAAAAGATTTAAAACTCAACAGCTTTTTGCTCAACATATCGGAATGAGTTATAGCAAGTATGCAAGGTTTGAAAAAACTGGTCAAATATCTTTTCTAGGATTTCTTGATATTCTTAAAGGTTTAGATAGAACACAAGAGATTGTTGAGCTCTTTAATGAAAACAGAGAAGTTATTCAATGGAAATAGTTGTAAAAGCATGGGGAGAGATTGTTGCTAAGATAAAACATCAAAACGGATTAAACTATTTTTCTCTCTCTCCAAACAATAAACTCAATTTCTCACCTATTAAGTTAAAAGAGAGAGGCAGAGATTATGAATTTTCTCACCTTCAGTTTCAAAAGGGATTACCGGGTATGGTTAGTGATAGTTTGCCTGGTGTATATGGAAAAGAGTACTTAGATGAATTTTTTATGAAGCATTTTAAGTTTAAACCAACTTACCTTGAAACACTTCAGTTTTTGGGTCAAAACACGATGGGTGCATTAACCTATGAGCCAGAACTAAAGGAACTTAAAAAAAGTAGAGTTAATGCTGTGTTTGATGCAGTTGAACTTTATAAAGAGACAAAAAAAGCTTTAATTGGTGATGCAGACTTCTCCATTAATGAAATTATCGCTATTTCGAACTCTGCAGCATCCGGAGCAAGACCAAAAGCTATAGTTGGGTTTAATAAAGAGACAAAAAAAATGTTTGTCGGATCAAAGTACGAGTTACTCCCAGATGGATTTGTTCACTCTCTCATAAAATTTGATAATCTTATATATAAAAATACTTTAACCGACTTTACAATGAAAGAGAAGGCCTCTCAAACAAAAGGCGAGTATATCTACTATCTAATAGCTAAAGAAG
>JAYEPE010000350.1:0-1540 GCA_034723735.1 Campylobacterota bacterium
TATGGCTGCATGTGGAGCTTTATACACACAACCACCAGAAAATTTAAATAATCCAGGTGATCGTAATTTCTTTCAAAGTAAATTACAATACACTCTTCCATTATATGTTGGTGGAAAAATCTCAGCTTATGTATCTGCAGCAGAATCTATGCAACGCATGAAAGCACTTGATAAAAACAAGGTTTTAAATCTTAAAGTTTATGAAACCCGCAAAGCTTTTTATGACATGCGCTTGCTTGAAGAGGTTCTTAAGAACTTACGAACGATAGATGAGAATATCGCCTCACTAGAGAATATGGCAAGTTCAATGATTGAAGAAGGTTATGCCAAAAAAACAGACCTGCTCGAAGTACAAGCAAAACGCTCTAACATAAAACGCTCTATTCGTCAGATGCAAGCCAATAAAGAGTTACTCTATCATTATTTAAGCTTTTTGCTCAATCAAGAGGTGAAAAGCATTGAAGTACCACAAGATGATGTTGCCTCGCTTGAACATAACACCCAAGATATTGTAGATCAAAATATTGATGTACAACGTGCCAAAACAGGCTTGGAAATTCGTCGCAATATGAAAGAGATTGAATCAGCTGATTATCTTCCTATAATAGGTATGCAAGCCAATGTTCAAACAGCAGCCGAAGGTTTTGAAGAGTATGCAATAGATAAGGGGTCTTACACAGTAGGTGCCCAGCTTAAGTGGAATATCTTTAATGGTGGTTCTGATTATGCCAAAGTTGAAAAAGCACGCCTTGAAGTCCTGAAAACAGAAACTCAGGTTCAGCTTGCTAAAAAAGGCATCGCCCTACAAGTTGATAAGATACGTACTGAGATTAAATCACTTGATTATGAAATCACAGCACTTAAACATGAACTAAACCTTGCCAATACTATATATGAAAATTACGAAGAGCGTTACCGTGAACAACTCTCTTCAATGAGTGATGTTATTATCAAGCAATCTTTGCAACTTGAAAAAGTTCTAGCCTTGCTTGAAGTTAAAAACAAACGCATAGAACGTGTCTTTGCCCTAGAAAAACTAGCCAATGGAGCCCAATAAATGAAAAATATTTTACTTAGCCTTATCCTCATAAGTTCAGCACTATTTGCTGAAGGACTAAGCGTATCAGGAAGTGTTATCTCTGATAACCAAAAGATGATTACCAGCCGTTATATGGGATTTGTTACCCAAGTTGGTACAAGTGAAGGTGAACGTGTTAAAAAAGGCACCCTGCTTTATACCATCGACTCTAAAGAAGTTGACTCAGCAAAAGCTAGAGTACAACTAGGAATTTCTCAAGCAGAACTTGCACTTCAAATGAACCAAAATCAGCTTAATAATGTCATTTTGAATCTTGCACGATACAAGAGACTTTTAGAGAAACAGATGGTCAGTAGATACGAAGTTGAAAACCTCGAACTTGCAGCGAAAAACATGCAAGATATGGTTACTATTAGCAAAAAGCAGGTAGCCCAAGCTAAAGCACAACTTGATGAAGTCCTCAATCAATATAAATACCTTAATATCAAAGCACCTAATGAT
>JAYEPE010000351.1:0-8168 GCA_034723735.1 Campylobacterota bacterium
TATATCTTCAGATAAAGAATTTACCCTTAAGACTAAAGCAGATGCATTGAGTGTTGCGCAACTCAAAGATATCACTATCAAAGACAGTATCAAACTCAAAGATATTGCCGATGTTATCGATGGCATGAGTGATGCCAAAAGTTTTGCTTCATATGATGGTGTTGAGGGCGTTATGCTTGAGGTGCAAAAAATCTCAGGTACTAATACCATTGATATCGTCCAAAGAGTCAAAGATGCCCTACCCTCACTTGAAAAATCAGCAGGTGATCGCTTTGAAATTAAAACACTCAATGACACCTCTCCTTTTATCGTTAATTCACTTGAGCATGTAAAATTCGACCTTATCTATGGAGCTTTTTTAGCCATTATAATTATCTTTGTTTTTTTACGCAATATCACCATCACTTTAGTTTCAGCCTTATCAATACCCGCTTCTATTTTTGGTACCTTTGCTTTAATGGACTATATGGGCTTTGATTTAAATAAGATGACCTTAATTGGACTCACCCTCTCTATTGGAATTATCATTGATGACGCGATTGTTGTTATTGAAAATATCTATAAAAAAATGGAAGCGGGTATGGAAAAATTTGAAGCAGCAGTTGAAGGAACAAAAGAGATGGCATTTACCATCTTAGCCATTTCTGCCATGCTTTTAGCGGTCTTTATTCCTGTATCATTTATGAGTGGGATTGTTGGAAAATTCTTTGAGAGTTTTGCTATGACAGTCGGGTTTGCCGTTATTATCTCATACTCTGTAGCCTTAAGTTTTATCCCAAGTTTAAGCGCACGAGTTTTACATAAAGATGAGAGTAAATTTTACAATATGACTGAGCCGATATTTAAGTTTTTAGAGAGAATTTATGATGTCACTTTAAAGTTTGTTTTACGATTTAAAGTTCTTACTTTGATTGCGGTCTTTATAATCTTTTTTGGCTCACTGAGTCTTTTTCCAAAAATCGGTATGGATTTTATTCCAAAAGAAGATAAGGCAGAATTTGAGATATTTATCAAAGCAGATGCAAGTGTCTCTTTAGAAGAGATGATTAAAAAATCTAAAGCTGTAGAGGCAAAGGTACGAGAAAATAAAAATGTACTCTACACTACTTTAAGTGTTGGTTACAACACCTCTCAAGAGAAGCATAAATCAATGATATATGTTAAATTAAACGATAGAAAAGAGCGCTCTCTTAATCAAGAAGAGATAATTCAACACTTTAGAGGTGCCTTGGAAATTTTTAAAAAAGAGCTTTTTATCACCGCTGCAGCTATTCCAAATATCAAAGGTGCTGGTGTCTCTGTTCCGTATCAAATAGTTTTAAAATCAGACTCTTTTGAAGATTTAAAAGTGGCAACGAAAAACTTAACTGATTACTTGAAAAAGAGAGAAGGCTTTGTAGATATTGATACCAATCTTGATGATGGTAAACCTCAAATAGATATCACTATATTAAGAAGCAATGCTAACAGACTTGGTATCTCTGCTTCACAAATTGCTAGTGCTATTGCAACAGCCTTTTCAAGTGATTTAGAGATTTCGTATTTTGAAGAGAAAGGCAAGCAGTACAATATCACGCTACGATTTAGCGATAAAGATAGAGTCTCTCTTGAAGATATTAAAAAAATCCAACTCAAAGCAAGCAATGGAAGACTTATCTATCTTGATGGTCTTGTTGATTTTTCAAATTCAACTGCCCTAGCCGCTATCAATCACTTTGATAGACAGCGCCAAGTTACTATATTTGCAGACCTCTTTGGATTGGACTTAGGTGGCTCGGTGTCTTATACACGAGAGGGAATTGATAAACTTTTACCTGAGGGAGTTACATATCGCTTTACAGGATTTGCTGAAGAGATGGAAAAAACTGCTAAAGCTTTTGGTGTTGCGCTTGGTCTTTCAGTTATTTTGATGTTTATCATTTTAGCTATTTTATATGAGTCTTTGATTCAGCCAATTATCATCATGATGGCACTACCACTAAGTATCATTGGTGTGATGTTAGCACTCTATCTTAGTGGCTTACAGTTTAGCCTCTTTGTTATGATTGGCTTTATGCTTCTTATGGGAATGGTCGGGAAAAATGCCGTCTTGCTTGTTGATTTTGCTAACGGCGCGATGGAGCGAGGTAAAAGCTCTGATGAAGCCTTAATCGAGGCAGGAGAAAAAAGACTTCGCCCTATTTTGATGACAACAATAGCCATGATATTTGCAATGTTACCATTAGCCTTAGGAGAAGGATTAGGAAGTGAAACCAATGCACCTATGGCAATCTCTATTATCGGTGGTCTTTTAAGTTCTATGGTTCTAACCTTGCTTATTGTTCCTGTTATGTATAAACTAATTAATCCTTTTGATAGATGGTTACGTAAGCTTTATGAGGTGACACATATTCGATAAAAGCTTCTTACATGTAAGTCTTTTTTAATCTCCATGATTTTGAGTTTTTGTGCTAAAGTGCTCCTTGAATAAATAGTTATAAGACTTGACAAACTATTCATATTTGCACTACAATTGTATATACAAAAGAAAAGGATTTTTTATGAAGCAAGCTATAAATATTAGATTAGAAAAAGATGTTGTACAGACACTTGATGAATATGCACAAGAGCTTGATAAAACAAGAACAAGTCTTGTTGAAAAAGCTATAGAGTTGTATTTTGACAAACTTGATGAAATGATTGCAGATAAAAGAATTGATAATTTAAAGTCAGAAAAAACTACAGTCGTACCCTTAGAAGAAGTTTTTAAAAAAGCTGGTATTAATGTATAAAGTTGCATTTGATAAAGATGCAGAAAAAGAGTTCTTAAAATTAGATACAAAAGTGCAAAAATTTGTTTCATCAAAAATTTTAGACTTACAATCAGGAAACTTTTCCAATGACAAGCAACTTAAAGGAAAACACAAAGGAAAGTTTAGAAAAAGAGCGGGTGATTATAGGATCATATATTTAAAAGAGAATGATTACTTAGTTATTACACTGATTAGAATTGCTCATAGAAAAGAAGTGTATTAAACTTATAACAAATACGAGGAACGAATAATTTACCTAAAGAAAAATTATCGCTCACGACAAACGATGAATACACACAAATTTTTTACTCTAAAAATACTTTTTCTCCATCAAAAAAATTCCCATTTTCATCAAGCTTCAGGAGATAGAGATCTTTTCCTCTTTGTGGGCCAGATTTGGAAAAACCTGTGAGTATCATGCCATCAGTTGTTTTAGCGATAGCGTAGGCTCTGTCTTCATGGATTCCACCATAAGTTCGTTCCCAAACACGACGACCTTTTTGATTTATTTTCATTATATAGACTTGTGAATCGTACTGTTTGGTGCTTTTTGTATAGCCAGCGATAACATAACCGCCATTTACCTCGATTATTCCAAAGCCCTCTTCATCATCTTCGTGACCGTAAACACCTTGCCATTGGAGTTTTCCATCTGCATCCATTTTTACAACATAAACATCTTTAGCGCTTACGTGGTTACTCTCAGTTGTACCAACAGCTATAAAGCCACCATCTTTTGTGGCAATTATTTGATTGGCAACTTCATTATAGTCATATCCAAAAGTGCGGTGCCAGACTCTTTTACCATCATCATCTACCTTAACCACATACATATCAAGCAGACCTTTACCCCAACTATCTGTAAAGCCAGCAAACAGATACCCATCTTTGAGTCTGATAATAGAGTTAGCTTTATCAGGCTGATTGCCTCCATATTTTCTACTCCACCTATGGCCTTCATTAACATCAACGGCGTTGAGTTGGCAATTTACAAAAGAGTTAAAAAATTTGATTTTATCTTCATAACCTGCAATCATGACATGTGTATCATTGATTTTTGCAATTGATTTTCCCATATAACGGTCATCATCATCAAGAAAGTAGCCTTTTTGCCACTCTCTAAAACCATCATGAGTAATACGTCCTACATAAAGACTCTGCATGTGATTACCAAAGCTTTGAGTTGATCCTGTAAAGATATAGCCATTTTTTACAGCTATGATATCTTCTAAGCTATCATCACGATTGCCTCCAAGTGTTGTCTGCCAAAGCTGATTTCCATAAGGGTCTGTTTTTATGATGTACGCATCAAATTGTCCCCTACCAAAACTCTGTGTGCTTCCACCGATAAGAAAACCGTCCTCTAGGACTATTAGCGCCTTACCAATATCACTATAACGACCACCAAAACGTCTTTCAAAAGTTTTTTGAGGTTTGGAAGCTAATATATCTAATGATTTTTTTCTGCTCCAGCCTTTAATATCAAAATCATTATTACGATAATGCACCTTACACCAGACATTATTATATCTATCTGCTCCTCGACATCGTAAGGTATTCATACCTCGATTATTACTTATTTTTGCAATAATATTTGAGTCAAGAGAATTTTTTTCATAAATTTTGAGAGGATTTTGAGCAAAGAGACTTAAAGAAGTCAGTAGAATTATAGCTAAGATTTTTTTCATCGATACACCTATCATTCATAAATTTTTATTATAAATGAGTATATCGAAAAAAAGTTTATATTACATCGAACAAGGCGAAACACCCGTAACTAAAAACTGAGCTGTTACCGTATCAAGTGTTGAAACATGTTGAATTAACCATTGAGGCAAAGTAACATTTGCATAATGCCCAATACGATTAAAATCATGGTTCTGCTCCCATAAAGCAATCTCATGACGCATCTGTGCTAGTGCATTTTCATGTTCACTTTTATGCATAGAGTATGGAGGAAACTCTTTTTCAAGCATCATCTTCTCTTCACCTGCAAAATGCTCTATCGTATGTTCGTGTAGCTCATTAAGGACTTTTGTAACTGCTTGCGTATCACGATTGGCAATAACGCTTGAAAGTTTATTAAATAAAATGATATCTTCAAGGTGGGTATCATTCATGCTTGGCATTGCTACCATTGGTAATTGTTCTTGTGTCATCATTTGAATTGTACATCCTCATAGCGATCATAAACCCATACTGCCACAGCATGAATTTCATCTTCGTTTAAATTTTCTTTTTGTGATGGCATAATTCCAAAACGTTCAATAGCCATAGGGTGACACATACTATATTGAAGGTCAGGATATTGAATGTAATCTTTAATAAAAGCAATCACAACACGACGCTTAACATCATCATCGTCATCAGCGATAATAACATTTTCCTTCAAACGATTAGAGACTTCTATCATAGGCGGTGCTTTGAGGGTCTTAAAGATTTTCAATGTCTCTTTTTTAGTGATTGTCTCAATATGACATGAAGCACATTTCTTTTTAAATACTTCATAGCCAGCATCAGCGAAAAGTGATGTCATGGCAAAAAGTATTAGAGCTAATATTTTCATCTTCTTCCTTGTAAAATTAAATTCAAAAATTCTAGCGTCATTATATTATAAAAAGCGAGATACTTAGTGCTACAATTGAGAAAAAGTTCATAAGGTTATTATAGTGGAAAGTTTATGCGGTATTGATGAAGCAGGTCGGGGACCAATTGCAGGAGCATTAGTTATTGCTGGAGTTATTTTAAACAGACCAGTTGAGGGATTAAATGATTCTAAAAAACTCACTGAGAAAAAACGTGAATCTCTTTTTGAGCTTATTATTAAAAATAGTACTTATCATATTGTAAGTTTTTCAGCACAAGATATTGATGAGATAGGTATATCTAAATGTTTAAAAGCAGGACTTGAAGAGATCATGAATATGGTACCCACAGATAATTTTCTCTTTGATGGTAATTCAAAGTTTGGTGTGAGCAATCTTCAAACCATGATAAAAGCTGATGCTAAAATTCCTGAAGTAAGTGCTGCTTCTATTTTAGCTAAGGTTACTCGCGACAGAGAGATGATTGCTTTTTCAAAGACCTACCCAGAGTATGCATTTGAGAAACATAAGGGCTATGGCACTGCCTTACATGTAAGTAAGATTAAGGAGCATGGCTATTGTGATATACATCGTAGAAGTTTTCGGCTTAAAGCGCTTGAGGATATATTGTAAGCCTCTTACAGATGTAAGAAGACTTTTTAGATGGTTTTAGAGTTTAAAAGTGCTGCGCACTCTTCGGGAGAGACAGGATTGATTGCCATGTCTGTAGAGATTTCAAATCCACCTAGACGATAAATCCTTGGGGTAATACGAATACTAAAACGGTAATTTTTATCCAAATACGGCATATATGACTCATTTTCAAAATTCTTATTGAGAGGAGGCAGACGGAAGAAAAGGTTATAATCAAAATGACCCAACTGTGCCTTCAATTTTTGAAAAACATGGCGTAGTAAGATAGAGAGATCAGTAAGATCATCACGAAAACAATTCTCAAGACTTCTAATATTACGTTTTGGAGCAATCATAACCTCAAAAGGAAAAGTACTTGCATAAGGGCAAAAGGCGACAAAGGTTCCTATCTCTTCAACAATACGTTCTTTATCCAAAAGCTCATTATGTAAGATATCTTCCATTTTTCCACGGCCATGACGTTGATAGTATCGTGTATTACGTTCAAGAAAAACTAGTTCATTTTGAGGCATAATAGGAAGTGCCAAAATTTGCGTATGGGGATGTTCTTGTGTAGCACCTGCACCTCCACCAAAATTTTTAAAGACACTCAGATAAATTAAACGCTGATCATTTTTAAGGTCATCAATACGTATAACAATACTGCGCAGCCAATTTTCTATAGATTGCACATCAAGACCCTCTATGCCACACTCATGACAAGGTGAATCAATAAGAACTTCATGCGCACCTACGCCTGGTATCGATTCAAACATACCCTTACGTTGCGAATGATCTTCTAATTCAACCTGAACAGCCTTATATAGATTTGGAATAACCCGCGTTCTCCATTGTGTTGCATCAGCATCATTATCTCGAATTGCATAAATCTCAGGTGGTGTTAGAGACTCATTTCCCTCACAAAAAGGGCACCTGTCTTTAGAAGAAATTGTCTTTTTTGTATTGACAAGCAAATCAGGTCGATGAAGACGTTCTGGGGCTATAAGTACATATTTATCGTGAAGTCTATCACGTCGTATCTCAGACATTACTGACTCCAAGCCCAATATTGAGATTAAGTTTTGAATAAAAAGCAGTTGAAAAAATCAATGATATCTGCTGCGACACGGTATCAAAGCCACTTTCACTTTGCGAAACTGTTTTAAGAGTATATGCGCTCATATCACACTCTTCACTGAGTGTTACAATAAGCTTTTTTTGAGTAAATGTATCAATAATTTCTAAGGTATCAATATTACTTAGATTCAGGCCATCTCCTATAAGTTCACCATTTAAAGTACTTAAATCCGGATGTGCAAAATGGAAGTTAAACTCTAGTGCATAATAGAGTTTTCTCTTATAATCACTCTTACATGTAAGCTCAAGAGAGATACTATCATCTTTAAAGCTATACTGTTTTGAGAGTGCAGTTGGATACTCTTTATCTAAGTAAATACCACCTTCACGAGTAAAAGTATTGCTCTTATCATCTAATTCAAAAGCTTGATTTGCAAAGTCCCCTACTTCATGGAATGTAGCCTCTCTAAAACGCTCTAACTCAAAAGAGTTTGGAGAGAAATGGTCGATAAAAGAGTGTTTTGGGTGCCAATCATAGATAAGTTGTGCTTTTAACTCCTCATCTACAATCTCTTCACTGCTATGAATAGTAGCAATCTCATCACCAGCGTTCTCCTGGCTTACATGTAAGACTTTTTTAGGATGTAAAATTTTATCATGATAGGCTTCTTCACGACGCATCAGTGTGTTTTGCCAATTAAAAAGTGACTCCAAAGAGCCAAACTCTACCATCTGTCCACCAAAACGGCTTGAAAAGACTAAAGAGAGTGCCTTTGTTAAGACTTTTAACTCATCATAGCCATCTTTATCAATATCGCCCACCTCATAGCTGATTTTCTTTTTAGCGTGAGAACGTTCTATTTCAAGAAGATAAGTATAGGCATTATCACGTAAATTTGGAAGATAAAGTCCTCCAAAAACACCATGCCAAAAGACATCATTGGTTTGAAGTTTATAGAGACTCTCTAGAGCACTTTTTGTCAATTTATCTTGATGGATACTATGCGAAAGCATACGTTTATGAAGATAATTACTTTCATGATATTTGATAAAGAAGTTTTTCCAGATGCCACCTTTAATA
>JAYEPE010000352.1:0-8142 GCA_034723735.1 Campylobacterota bacterium
CAAGCCCTTTTAAACAAGGTCTCTCTGTTTGTGGACGGGAATTATAGGGTAATCAATCTTTAATGTCAAGAGTTTCTTGAAAGAATTTTGAAATTTGTGGGGATTGTGTTTATTTATGGATTATTTAGCAGGCTTTTAGTCGCTACTATCTCTTTGCTTGCTATTTAAAGAGGAAATTGAAATTCTAATTTAAACTACATTTAATTTACTATTTACAATCTATTCACTCTCACAACATATAGTTACATATCAAAAATCAAGTATAGTTAAAAACTATAAATGTATAAGGATTTAATTAAATGGGACTTTATGACCGCGAGTATGCAAATGAAAACGTACATGGCTTTGAGGCTGTCAGCAAATCTGAGACACAAATTGTCTCTTTTGTAAAAGAGACTTACAAACTTTTTGCAGCTTCTATGATGGCAGGTGCTGTTGGTGCTTATGTTGGTATTCCAATGGCAGAAACAATTCAGGCTAATTTTATTTGGCTTTTTATTTTAGAGATTGGCTTATTAATTGGTTTGCACTTTGTTAAACATAAGCCAGGAATTAATCTTGCAGTTATGTTTGGTTTTGTATTTATGACAGGAATTACACTTGCTCCTCTTTTAGCACGTACACTTGGTATGAGTGGTGGTGGCGCAATTATCGGTAATGCTTTTGCTATGACATCAGTTATTTTTGGAGCAATGAGCTTTTTTGCAATTAAAACGACAAAAGATTTTACAGGATATGGCAAGCCGCTTATGATTGCCCTTGTAGTTATTATCGGTTTTTCTCTTGTAAATATGTTTTTTCTTCAAAATCCACTTATACATGTAATGATTTCAGGTGCAGTAGTATTACTGTTTAGTTTCTTAGTAATTTATGACACACAAAATATTATCCGTGGAGCTTATGAAACACCGATTGATGGTGCGATTGCTCTTTACTTAGACTTTTTAAATATTTTCACTGCCCTTTTACAGCTGTTTGGAATATTTGGAAACGACGACTAAAACACTTTCACCCGAACTATATCGGGTGATTGATGCTAATCTAAACCGCCTAAGAGAAGGCATACGTGTTATAGAAGATATAGCGCGCTACTCACAAAACAACAAAATAATCGCTACAAAACTCAAATCACTTCGTCATCAAAGCAGAATAGATAATCTTCAAAGTCTTTTAAGTTCTCGCGATAGTATTAATGATGTTTTGCGTCCAACTCTAGCTCAAGAGATGAATCGTAGTGACTTGCAAAGTATTGTAATTGCAAACTATAAACGTGCGCAAGAGTCATCACGTGTTTTAGAAGAGATGTATAAGATTATTGAGCCTTTGTTATCAGAAACCTTTAAAACACTTCGATATGAGCTCTACAGCCTAGAGAAAGAACATCTTATCGAGCATGAATAAAAAGAACTTCAAACTCTAAGCTTTTATGTGGATACTCTTGCATTAAAGCTCTTGTCTGTTTATAATCTAACACTCGTCTATTTCCGCTCACCCCACTACGTTTAATATAACGAAACAGCTCTTTTTTAGATTCAAACTCTAAAGTATAAGATACCAACTCATAACTTGCATCAAAATATTGCTTAGCATTGTCAATAATAGCATCAGGACATCGTAATAGTGGTTTAAGTCCTGCCGTCTTATAGAGTGTTTCAAATGTCTTACATGTAAAGATTGCTAAAGAGAGTGGGACTTGGAAAAAAGAGAGTGATTTAAAGACAAAATCTAAATCATCAGACCATTGCAGAGCAGAAGCAGAAATAATATAATCGAAATTCTCATTTTTTAATTCTTCAAAAAACTCTTCTTTATTAAAATCTCCATGCTTACATGTAATGTTTTTTGCTTGGGGGTGTTGTTCTAACATACCCTCTGCAAAATCAATTCCAATAAAGCTTTCAAGTTTCCAAGAAATTTCATTATAAACTGCACCACTTCCGCAACCCAAATCTAAAATAGCACTAGGTTTAGTTTTCATATCAGAAATTAATTTTTTAACTACTCTGTTTTGTATAATATTGTAATTATTATAATGCGCTGCATAACGAGAAAATTCTTGAGCTACTTTCAAGGCCTATTTACCACCAAAGAGATTATAAAGATGCCTAAAATACATAAGACAATGGTTGCTCCACTAGGAAGTGAAAGATAAAAAGAGAGCACCATTCCTGCAAATACACTTAGCAGTGCAAAAATAACTGCCAATAAAACAGTTTTAGCAAAGCCTTGTTTAAATCGTAAAGCAGCTACTGTTGGTATCACCATAAGCGCCCCAATAAGTAAGGTTCCTACAATCTGAATAGAAAGAGCAATAATGACAGCAACAATACTAACCATCATAAAGTTCAGCCACTTAACTTGTATTCCACTCACTTGAGCTACCTCTTCATCAAAGGCAATAAAATAAAGCTCTCGATAAAAATATGCTAACAGACCCATAGCAATGCTACCAAAACCAATTATAAGGAGAACATCATCTTTCGTTACAGAAAGTATAGAGCCAAAAAGATATGAAAAAAGAGAGCTATTAAATGCTCCCGCAAGTGAAACTATAATCACAGCTAAAGCCAAAGATCCCGATAAGAAGATAGCTAAGACAGCATCTGAGTATAGATTATAAAAACTTCGCAGGTACTCAATACTCCACGCACTTATCAAGGCGACTAATACTGCCATCCATAAAGGGCTTACTCCACTAACAATACCTAATGCAACACCAACTAATGCCGAATGTGCCAAAGTTTCTGTCATAAGTGAATAGCGTCTAAGCACCATAAAAGAACCACTTACCGAAGCTAAAACTGCAATAACCACACCAGCAAGAATAGCGTTAATCATAAATTGGTATTGAAATATTTCAAACATTACAGCAACTCCTTAATGATGATGGTGATGATTATAAATAGCATGGGCTTCAATACCATAAAGTTTACTCATCGCTTCGCAACTCAGTGCTTCTTTTGGATTGTTACATGTAAGAAGAGATTGATTTACGGTAAAAAGTCGGCCAATATCATCTGCAATCACTCCAATGTCATGTGTGATAAAAAGTATTGTCATCTTTTCATTGATATTTAGTTCTCGTAATAACTCATAAAAACGGTGTTGTGATTTAATATCAACCCCAGTGTTTGGTTCATCTAAAATCAAAACTTCAGGGGAAGATGCTAAGGCCCTTGCAATCATTACCCTTTGGCGCTGTCCACCAGAAAGCTCTCCTATAAGTTTATTTTTAAGATGTGTCACATCCATTTTAGCCATAGCAGATTCAATAGCATGACGTTCATCTACTCTAGTATCGAAATTTTTTCTTAAAGCAGTTAAACCCATCTGAACGACTTCATGAACATTCGCTGGAAAATTAGTATCTATCTGAACAGCTCGTTGGGGGACATATCCAATTTTGCTCCACTGTTTAAAATCTTTAATATCTTTACCAAATAGTTTAATATCGCCCGAGTCTGCTTTTTCAAGTCTTAAAAGAATACGAATTAATGTTGTTTTGCCCCCACCATTAGGACCAATAATTGCACAATATTCTCCTTTTTTTATAATAAGCGAGAGTGATTTTAAAATATCTTGCTTATTTATACAGTAATTGAGCCCTTTGACATCAAAAACTGCGGGTTCAAAAGTCATTGACATTCCAAAGCATAGTAGAGTTTTCTAAGATTTAGCTGCATCATTAATTTATAATCACGCATTTCTGTAGCCTCACGCTCTGTTATATTTGCAAGAGGCTGGAGTGTATCAACACGTACTCCTGCTTCATCAGCAACACTTTGGATTAAACTATCTGAAGCATAGGGTTCATTAAATAGCACAGAAACCCTTTTTTCATGGACTAAATCACTAAGACGTGCTAAGTCCTTAGCACTTGGCATTGCATCAGGAGAGAGCCCCATTAATCCTAGAACATGAAATCCATAACGATCTCCTAGATATCCAAAAGCATTATGGCTAACAATAATGGTATCACGTTTACATGCAGAAAGACGCTTTTTATAAAGTTCACCAAGCTTACGTAGTCCATTAATATAATAGAGTGCATTTGCATTAATCTGTCTAGAAAATTCTTGTGGAAATGCTGCACGATAAACATCACGAAGTTTATTTGTAAGTATAATCATATTATCAATATCCAGCCAATAATGCGGATCAATACTATGATTATGATTATGGTGGTCGTGATGATCCTCTACATGTCTTAAATTTACAAATTGACTCATATCAAGCGCATGAGGATGATCTTTAAAGCTATCTGTCCAAGGCTCTAAGCCTGCTCCGCTGTAAATGAAAAATTTACTTTTTTCAACACCTATACGATCTTGTGGTGTCATTTCGTAGCTATGAATATCTTGTCCAAAAGGAACTAGCATTGAGATATTTGCCATATCTCTTAAAAGACTTTTACTTATATCATACAAGGCAAAAGTTGAAACAGTTATCTGTGGTTTTTCAATAATAGGTTTTTTCTCTTTATCTAAAAAAAGTATGAACATCATAATGACAATTAAAATGATGACTACTAGTGTTGCTGCTTTTTTCATATGAAATACCCTCAAAATTATTACGCAATTATACCTTAAGTAGTAGTTTCTTCAGCACTTATTACATGTAAATGAGAATTTCGCTATAATCACAAACTTTTTTTATCAAGGAATATTATGACAGGCACCTTGCTTATCGTGCAAATTGTATTAGTAATCGCCCTAGTGATTGCAGTACTGCTTCAAAAAAGTTCTAGTATTGGACTTGGCGCATACAGTGGCTCAAATGAATCTGTCTTTGGAGCAAAGGGTCCTAGTGGCTTTTTAGCAAAAATGACATTTTTTATTGGCTTCTTATTTGTTGCTAACACAATTACACTAGGATATTTTTATGGACAAAGTAAAAATGAATCAGTAGTTGATTCAATGGTTAAAACTACTGATGTTCCCGCACCATCCACTTTACCTACCCTAGACATTGCTGCACCAGCAGTAACTCCAGAGGGTAACGGTTCTAAATAGTCTATGCGAACCCTTCTCCTAGCGACACTCATGTGTCTTAGCTTATGGGGTGACGCTCATATTTTTGTTTATCATCGATTTGGTGATGCTACTCACTCTTCAACCAATACTTCAATAGATATATTAAGAAAGCATTTTGAATACTTTAAAAAACACAACTATAAAGTAGTTCCTCTAAGTAAACTTAATGCGGCACTTAAAAATAGTGAGAAGATTCCTGATAACTGGGTAGTTCTTAATATTGACGATAGCTATAAAAGTTTTTATGAAAATGGACTTCCTCTCTTTAAGCAGTATAACTACCCTTTTACACTTTTTGTCTATATTGAAGCTACAGAAAAATCTTATGGTGATTTTATGACTTGGAATCAGATTCAAGATAGTGCACACTATGGTGAAATTGCTCTTCATAGTTATGCTCATCACCATATGGCAAGTATGAAGCATGAAGAGATAATTTCTGATACACAAAAGGCTTATGATACCTTTGAAGCTAAGATGGGTTTTAAACCTAAGTATTATGCTTATCCTTACGGTGAATACACCGATGAGACTAAAAAAGCTATAAAGAGTTTTGGCTTTGAGCTTATCATGAATCAAAATAGCGGAGCTATAAATCATTTGAGCGATCCTTATGATTTAGACCGAATTGCTTTAACTGGTGATGTAAACCTTAAACCTAAACTTGCCATGAAAGCACTCAATGCCATCTGGTTTGAACCAAAATCTTATCCTAAAGATGGGAATCTTAAAAGAATTCACGCTAAAATTGCTCCATCAATTAACCGTGCAGAATATTACCTCTCTGGTTATGGATGGGAATATACAAAAGTAGAAAATGGTGATATAAATATCACTCTTGATCGAAAACTTAAGTTTTCACGAAATCGACTGTTTTTGAAAAGTGGACGCTACCAAAGCAGTACAATCTTAGTTAAGCCCTAAAGGAGCAACATGTTAGATGAAATATATGACGACTGTCAACAAAAAATGGAAAAATCAATAGAGCATATGAGAACTGATTTTAAATCACTTCGAACAGGAAAAGTACTTGTTAGTATTTTAGATAATGTAATGGTTGAATATTATGGTACGCCCACACCTTTAGCTCAAGTAGCTACAGTACTGGCTACAGATGCAACAACAATAACTGTTTCTCCTTGGGAAAAACATCTTTTAAGTGATGTTGAAGGGGCAATTTCTCGTGCAAATATTGGCGTGAATCCTAATAATGATGGTGAACAAATCAAACTATTTTTCCCTCCAATGACAGTAGAACAACGCCAAGATACTGTTAAAAAAATGATGAAAATGGGTGAAAATGCCAAGGTTTCGATTCGTAATGATCGTAAAAAATCTAATGATTCAGTAAAAAAACTTGAAAAAGATAAAGAAATTACACCCGATGATTCTAAAGCTGCTCAAGATAAGATTCAAAAATTCACTGATGCCAATATCGCTTCAGTTGAGAGCATCTTAAAAGCCAAAGAACAAGATATCCTAACGGTATAATGATGGACATTAAAAAAATATATATGGATGCTGATGCTCTTTTAGAAGGGCATTTTAAACTTAGTTCTGGAAATCATTCACAATTTTATCTTCAATCTGCTAAGGTACTTGAAAATCCTCGTACAGCTAAACTTTTAGCTACCGCACTTGCTGAGCAAATTAAAGCTAGTGGCATCGTTATTGATACAGTTTGTGCTCCTGCTCTTGGTGGCCTAATTGCTGGTTATGCACTAGCTGAGGCCCTAGATGTACGATATATCTTTGCAGAACGTGTTGAGGGTAAAATGAGTATTCGACGTGGCTTTGAAGTAAGTCAGGATGAAAAAATCTTGATTTGTGAAGATATAATAACTACAGCAGGATCTGCCTTGGAAGCTGCTAGTGTTGTTGAATCACTTGGTGGTGAAATCGTTGCTTTTGCAGCCCTTGCTAATCGTGGTTTTTGTAAACGTCAAGGAAGCAATACTCCGCAAAAAGAAAACTGTAAACTTCCAGAAGGTATGCCTTTTTTTGCATTAGAAGATTTTACTTTTGAGATGTATTCACCTGATGAATGTCCATTATGTGTTAATGGCTCTATAGCTATTAAACCAGGCTCTCGCGGTAATTAGTAAGGAAAGACCTTACTAGTTATTTTTACTTTTTAACTTCTTTTTATACTCTTTTTCAAACTTTTTACGGCGTGAGTAAGAGAGTTTTTCTATAAAAAGTTTTCCCTCTAAATGATCTATTTCATGCTGTATAGCTACGCTCAATAAATCATTTGCTTCTAGAGTTTGATGAACACCGAAACGATCTTGATACTCTAAAACAATATTCTCAAAACGCTCAATATCTTCATAAAAACCAGGAACAGACAAACATCCTTCTTGGTAGAAAATTGAACCCTGCTTCTCTTTTAAACTTGGGTTAATAACTTCAATAACATTTTCTTTGAACTGTTCACCCTCTTCATCAGGAAGATTTAAAATCAATGCACGAATAGGTTTTGCAACCTGTATCGCAGCAAGTCCAATACCATTTGACCTTAACATCGTTTCATACATGTCATCTAAAAATCCATGTAAATTCATATCAAACTCTACAACATCTTTGGAAACTTCTTTTAAACGTCTATCGGGATAGACTACAATAGGTAAAAGCATTGCTATTTTCCACACACTTCAAAATGTGAACTCTGCGAATCATCACATAAGCTCATAGCTTCAATTGTACAAACAATCGTTTCATCCACACTAATTCGATTAGAAATTTCACTCACACCGATAGAAATTTTAAGATTAATCTCTTTTTCTGCTAAGAAAAAATTACTCGAAGATACAAGCTCCCAAAGACGTTCTGAAGCATTTTTTGCATTATCAATATTTGTATGTTTTAGCATCATCATAAAAATACCTTTACCATAATGGGCAATAATATCACTACGCCGTGATGTTTTTAGCAGAAGTCGTGCGATGGTTCGAGTCATCAAACCAAGTGCCTTTTCACTATTAACCTGAGAATCGATCTCTTTTGAAAGTTTCACTGCAATCAAGGAACTTTTATGTTTAAATTCACTCATCAACTGAGCTTCTTGTTCTAGTTTACCCACAAAATAACGACGATTATAGAGACCATA
>JAYEPE010000353.1:0-8104 GCA_034723735.1 Campylobacterota bacterium
AGGTTTTTCCCAACATAAACTAGCTACAATCATAGGAGTTTCACAGACACAAATATGTAGGATTATTAAGAAGAAAGAGGTATAGGGTTCACCTGACCCTTGAATGCAGTTTTTAGAAAAAGTTGCAACTATATTACAACCTAAGCATTTTTTAGTAAACTTAAAGAGGTTTACTTGTCAGAATAAAAGTCTTTTAGGGAGTTATGTTGTGGTGGAGCATAGCGGGATCGAACCGCTGACCTCTTCGCTGCCAGCGAAGCGCTCTCCCAGCTGAGCTAATGCCCCATTAAAGTTTGGGAGAGGGATTATACAGAGACTCTTCTTAAACTATTACCTTGTATTGTCGATATGTTGTATATGAAATTTCTTATTATTCTTTTTCTTACATGTAAAGTTTTGTTGGCGGATGATTATACGATACAGCTTATGAGCTATAAACATGAGAGTTCTTTAACCCCATATTTTATGAAGATAGTAAAAGCAACAGCTCTTGAGCCTCGAATTTTTTCAGAAGGCGGGTATAAGAAGATTACTATTGGAAGTTTTAAAACACGAAGTGAAGCGATTCGTATTTCTAAAACTTTAAAATGTCTTCCTCTTGATATTTTTGTAAGAAAGTATCAGCTTAAAGCAATAGCTAAAGAGATTGATGTAGCTGAAATTCAAAAATCTAAAGAGATGGATTATTTTACACAAGTATCTTGCAATGCTTCGCAAACTTACAAGATGCGACGTTCTTATGAAATTAAAGAAGCTTTAGATTATTTTAGAAATTCAGCTTATTATCGTTTTAGCGCTCCTCACAAGCGAGGATTATCTAAGCAATCGAGATAAAGATTGTGCTCTTTTTTTGTTTTAGCTTGCAAGGCCTCAAAAAGTTCATGAGAATTTTCTCCATTAACAGGATAGCTGACAGCACTTGCTCGAATATAGACGTTAAAAAACTCTTCAAATGTATTCTTAACAATGGTAGCACCATATTTATCCGTATATGGCAGTACAAAAAAGTAATAATGATCATTGTGGACAACCGCATCCGAGGTGCGTAGAATCTGTTTTAAGCACTCTTGAATAGTATCCGTTTCAATATCTGAAAAATCACAAAAAAGCAGTGTAAAACTCTCTGATCGATTTTCATCAAGTCGTTCTGAAATCCCTATATTGAGTTGAATAAGACTAGGGAAATTCATAAAAGAAAAATTAACACCTGCCATTACGTCTCCTTGTAAAAGTGTATTTCTTCACATAAGTATACTATGCTTATACAAAATATTGTGTAAAGCCCTCTTTGCTTTGAAAAGGAGAGGCCTGAGTCATTTCGCCTTCATAGTCGAGTTGATAGGTATTATCGGGGCTTGTCTTGCAATATGTAAGAATTAATTTTGCACTAAGTTTTTTATCTTCTTGGCTGGCATTTCGAGAGATAAGAGCATGTGGACCAGGTACTCCATCTGTTTTAATATGAATATATTTGTCATTTACAATATCTTGGATATACCCATTATCGTCTTGATTTCGCCCAATAACAAGTTTTGCTCCATCAGGAAGACGAAGTTGACGACCATACTTAACTACAGGAATGTCACGAACTTCAAAGCTATCATGAGCGATAAAGTCACGCATCTTTCGAGCAAAGTTTTCATCAGTAAGTAGGCAGCCACCACCTGGACTCTCAAAATCACTTAATCCAAACTCTTTAGCCATCTGCATTTGACGTTCACGGTTGCGTCCACTGATACCCTCAAGTTTATCACGATCTACCCAGCCCTCAATTTCAGCAACGGTTGGCTCTAAACATTGTGCACTCATGGGTCGAAGGAGGAGTCCCTCGACATTACCTTCATTAAGGACGGTTTTTAATGCATCAGAGTTTTGACTCATAGGGCGTTGTCCTAAGACTTCACCACTGATTAAAAAACTTGCACCTTCTTCTTCCATAAGGCGTTTTGCTACAGCAAACATTTTACCATGACAGTCAATACATGGATTAAAATGTTTACCATAGCCATGTTTTGGGCTAAAGAGGACATCTTGAAGAAACTCATTTTGAATATCTATGATTTTAAGTTTGGCACCAACTTGAGTGCACATACTTTGCATATGTTCACGACGATCTTTTGTCGCTCCAAATCCCGTACTGATATTGTAGGCGATAACCTCTATACCTTGATCTATAATCATCTTCATGGCAAGCGTAGAGTCTAATCCACCACTAAAAAGTGCGATTGCTTTCATTTTTTATTCCTTATTAGAAGGTTACATGTAAGTCTTATCAGGACTCAAAACTAACTAGTTCACCCCGTTTTAATCTTGCGATTTTATCACGATATGAGCGTATCAAAAACGTTTTCTTTTCGAATTTTAGCGTATTTTGCGACATTACTTTTTTTAGCTCTTTGCTGTAGTAGTTTCCCAAAAAAGTTATGAGTTCAGATTTTAATATTTCATCACTATTAAAGGCATTGATTTGTATATCGATACTGATAGCCATGATGCGAGGCTCAGTAAGTTGACCTGCGAGGGCAAGTTCAAACTCTTCGCGATGATATTGCAAGAGTGAGGGTGTAATGTAATCAAGAATCTGATCGGTAAAAGAGGGGTATTCAATAATAGTTTTGATGAGACTCAGTTCCCAAATATCTCGCTGTGTTGATTGAGTAGGGACTTGAGTTGTTTCACTTTTGCGTGCAAGACGTACTAAAGAAGGGCTTATTCCTAAAATAGAAGCAAGAAAAGAACGATACTCTTCTTGAAGAAGAGGAGAGAGCGTTTTTAAATATCCACTACATTCATGAAGTGCTGCTTCTTTTGCCTTAGGATTATGTAGGTCATAATTTTGAAGAGTTTGTGTGAGTACAAATTCTATAAAAGAGAGTGGTGCATGAAAAAGCTGATTGAGTGCTTCAATTTGTCCTGATTTTACCATGTCTGCTGGGTCAAGCCCTCCCTCAAAAAGAATAACACCTCCATCAAATCCTGAAGCACTTAAAAGTTGTGCGGCTTTGAGTGCAGCTTTGCGTCCAGCATTATCACCATCATAGGCCATGATAATGCGTGGGTCGCCTTTTCGCAGTAGAGGTAGATGATCAGGGGTAAGTGCTGTCCCAAGTGTAGCTACGGCTTGAGTGAAACCTGCTTGATGTAGCATGACAACATCCAAGTAACCCTCAGTAACAATCATCTCTTTTTTACGATAGATCGTCTCTTTGGCAAGGTGATAGGCATATAAGAGACGTGATTTATTAAAGATTCTACTTTGTGGAGAGTTGACATATTTGGCTTGATGACCGCTAATTGTTCGCCCTCCAAATCCTACTAAGGTTCCGTTAGTGCTGTGAATAGCAAAGGTGATACGCTCGATAAAACGGGCATAAATATTATTCTCACCCTGACCAATAACACCAAGTTCAATAGCTTCTGGCATGGTAAACATCTGCTGTTTTAAAAACTCAATACTTAGATGTGAAGCTGGAGCATATCCAATACTAAATCGCTCTATACTTGATTCAAAAACACCACGTTCTTGAAGATAACTTAGCGCATTAGGTACTTTGCAAAGCAGAGAAATATAATACTCTCCAAGCTTATCAATAAGAAGCGATTTCTCTTTTTTAGGACCTCGATTGTTCTCATAATGGAGTGTAAAGTTATAGGTATCAGCTAGTTTTTCAATGGCTTCAGGATAGTTGAGTTTTTCATACTCCATTGTAAACTTAATAGAATCTCCGCCAGCTCCACACCCGAAACAGTGATAAATCTGTTTAGCAGGACTCACAACAAAACTAGGTGATTTTTCATCATGAAAAGGGCAGGGTGCTTTAAAATTAGCCCCAGCTTTTTTGAGCTCTATATAGCTACCAACAACATCAACAATATCAAGCTGGGCTTTGAGTGCCTCGATGGAGTCTTGAGAAATCATGTCCGCAATATAGCTTGTTACATGTAAAGATTGCATAAAACAATATTTTTGGCTATAATTCGCCTCTAAAATTTAAATAGAAAGTGGGTGATGTGATATGCCAGGAATTATCCTTCGTCATGATGACAATTTCGATGCATCGTACCGCCGTTTCAAAAAGCAAACTGATCGTAACTTAATCGTTACTGAAGCTCGTGCTCGCCGTTTCCATGAAACAGAAACTGAAAAGCGCAAGAAACAAAAAATCAGCGCGCGCAAGAAGATGCTTAAGCGTCTTTATATGATGCGTCGTTACGAGTCACGACTCTAGTACAGAGCCTTCGGGCTTTTTACGCTTTAACTTCAAATTTCTACACACTCTTTTTTACAATAAATACTTTTCTATAAAAAATTCAGAATTTCTTTTGTATATTTTTAATATCATGGCTGTAGTTTATAATTTAATATCTTGTCATGAAGGTGATATATGTTTTTTTCTAAAAAAATAGATGATTCAGAACTTAAAGCACTACAAGAGCGTATATATGCTTTAGAGTCAGAAAATAGCCTTTATAAAGAAGGTTTTGATTTTTCTCAAGAAGAGATTCGACTTATATTAAGCGGTAGTGGCGAAATCTTAATGCAAAATGACTTGGCACGTTCAATTGTTAAAAATCCTGATGCCTTAGTCAAAGAACTTCGTAAAAATAGTAATGAAATTAATCTTGATAACTGCAGTGGTAAGGTTGAAAGACAAGCTCTTTCCAATGGCAATACAGCTTACAGCATTATAAAAACTGATATCAAAAACTCTAAAGACTCTGATATTTTAACTATGCATCAAGAGGCGATTAGTCATGCCTTGCATGATTCACAAAAAACATTTTCAGGAATGCTAGATCAGCTCAATATTATGAATGAAGAGTCTTCTTCGATAGCCGTAGAATCAACTGAAGGGCTTGAACTTATTACTCACTCTTTAGAAAATATGGATCAGCTTTTACAAGATATGGAAGTGACTATGGAGGGGGCACGAATGTTAAATGAGCGTAGTGCTGAAATCTCTGATGTGGTTAACCTTATCGAGGATATTGCCGATCAAACAAACCTTCTTGCACTTAACGCTGCTATCGAAGCGGCTCGTGCAGGTGAGCATGGTCGTGGATTTGCTGTTGTTGCAGATGAGGTTCGCAAACTTGCAGAAAAAACGCAAGCCGCAACTAAAAATATCTCCGTTGTGGTAAGAGCAATGCAACAAGAAGCATCAAGCGCAGAAGAAAATACTGAAAATGCTGGCAAAATTGTTGTTGAGAGTAAGACAGAGATAGATGAGCTTTACACAAAAATTGTCTCTTTTGAGAAAAATGCATCGCGTTCTGTTTATGAAGTTCAATTTATTAGTGATAAGATTTTTGCCTCTTTGGCAAAAATTGATCATGTTATCTATAAACATAATGTATATGCACTTCTTTTTGGTGAAAAAAATGATTTTAGTGAGGTCAGTCATAATAATTGTCGTCTAGGAGAGTGGTATAGAAGTGGTAAAGGTAAAGAAGAGTTTTCAAAAACTGCCTCATATCCTAAGCTGGATAAGCCACATGCGATTGTTCATGATACTGCAAATGCTTTAGCTCATGAATGTGCTGGCGGTGAAGTTATCTGTTCAAAAGATAAAATTGAAAAAATGGTACATGCTATCGAAGATGCAAGCAAAGATGTTTTTCATATTCTCGATGAAATGGTTGAGCAAAAGTCTCAAGATTCGATGAAAAGTGCTGTTGGCACACTATTCAAACACTAAAAAGGTAAGAAGATGAAAATTGCTATAATTGATGATGAAAAAGATATTTTAGAGATGTTGTCTCGCTTTTTGACAAAGAAAAAATATCAGGTTGCAACGTATCAAAATCCTCTAAATGCTCTCTCTTCATTAGATAAAGATACAGATGTTGTTTTGCTTGATATTATGATGCCTCAGATGAATGGTCTTGATGTTTTACCTAAACTTCAAGAGAAGCATCCTAAACTAAAAGTCATTATGATGACGGCATATTCAACCTTGGATAAGGTTCTTGGTTCACATCGTGGTGGTGCGATTCAATATATTATGAAACCTTTTGAATCACTTGCGAAGCTTGAAGTAGAGATTGCGAAGGCAGCTGAAAAGTAATTTTATGCTTCTAAGCTATCGTCATGCTGTTATTATTGCCTTGGGTATTTTTGTTGCAGCAGTTAGTTATATTTTCTATATTCAGAATGACTTAGTTTTACTCCATAATACAGAGCATGAAAATTATGAAAATATTTTAGCATCATGGATGTATCTTTCTATTTTCATTACTTTTATATTGACATCTATTCTTTTAATAGCATTTCTTTTTCTAATTAAAATCCGAACTCAAGAATCTAGTTCTCATAAAGAGCTTGAACATCTTTATGTAGAAAATCACCTCTATTTTGATAATGCTGCTGTTGGATTTCTTATTGTTGATGCGCAAAGATATGTCATGAATGTCAATCCTATGTTTTGCAGTATATTTGGCTATGAAAGAGATGAAGTTATTTCAAAAAGTGAAGAGATGTTTCATATAGATAATGAGCATTTTACGAGATGGGGAAAAGAGATTTTTGCAAAAGCACAAAAAGCTGAGCTTATACGAATACGTTATCCTATGCAAAAAAAAGATGGTTCAAAGATTTTTGTAGAAGTTTCTGGAGCACCTTTTGATGATAAATATACATTACATGATGGTGTTGTTTGGACTGTTACTGATGTAAGTAGAAATATTGGTCGAGAAAACATGATTGATACACTTAATAAAGAGCTTGAAAATTCACTAATTTATTTTAGAAATATGCTCTCAATTGCACCAATGCCCATCTTTGTAAAAGATGAAAATTTATGTTATCGTGAATGTAATGATGCCTTTTTAAAACTTTTTGAAAAAAAGAAATCAGAGGTTATTGGAAAGACAACGCAAGAATTACTGTCAAATGATATTTCTAGTAAATTGGATCAAAATGATACTTCTATAATCCAAAATAAAGCATGGCACTATACTGATAGATTTAGTATAAACAATAAAAAGTATATTTTAGATATTCATAAAAGTCCTATTATTCAAAATGAAAAATTTTTAGGAATTGTAGGAATTGCTGTTGATGTTACTCGCCGTGAAGAGCAGCAACGTCTTTTAAATCATCGTGTTAAAGAGGAAGTGCATAAAAATATTGAACAAGAAAAACGTCATGTAGAAGCACGTATGCAAGATGTTAAATTTACCGTTATTGGACAACTTTCAGCTGGCATAACTCATGAAATAAATACACCATTAACCTTCATGAAAGGTACCGTAGAGATGATGGCTTATGATCTCGAGGATATAGGCGATGGAAGTTTAAAACAGAGTCTTTTAGAAGACAATGCTACTATCATGGAGGGTATTTGCCGTCTTGAGGGGATTATAGCGAATATGCGAGAGATGTCTCAAAAAAGCTCCAAAGAGATGCAAGAGATAAATATTTATACTACACTAACAAGAGCTTTGAGTATAGTTCAAAATCGTGCTAAGCATATAGTGAAAATTATTTTGCAAGATGAATATTTTAATGCAGATAGTAAAGATGAAAATTATTCATATAAGGTACTAGCAGAGCCACAACGACTAGAGCAAGCTTGGATTATTATAATAAATAATGCTTTGGATGAATTAGAGCATAAGGGTAATTTTGAAGAAAATAGTTTTGAAATTCAATGTTTTAAAGAAGGCCCTAATGTTAAAATACTCTTTAGTGATAACGGTGGGGGTATAGATGAAAGTATCATTGGTGAAATATTTGACCCTTTTGTCTCTACTAAAGAGCATAGTGGCATTGGCATCGGACTCAATATCGCACAGAAGATTATTAAAGACCATAGAGGAAGTATTAAGGCTCATAATAATGAAAACGGGGCAGTGATTGAAGTTTTACTACCTAAAAAATTCTGATGTCTTGAACTTTAAGCTGAAAAGGAAGATAATATCTGTAACAGATGACAAAAGGAGTCTATTATGAAATGGAATAATCTTATTGTAACCTTGGCAGCAACAGGGTTGGTATTTGGTTTGTTTGTTGGTTGTGGTGGCGGAGGGAGTAGTGGCGGAGCGTCAGGTTCTACTGCTAAACTTGATGCAGAGAATATGAATGCTTTTGCTAGAAGTATTT
>JAYEPE010000354.1:0-1514 GCA_034723735.1 Campylobacterota bacterium
CTTCTTTGAGCTTTTTTGCCTCATTTTCAATCATCTCAATGATTTTAGGTTTAATCTGCGTTGGCGACATAAATAGCTCATTAAGGGCACCTTTTTTACTAAATCCAGTTAGAAAATGAAAAAATCGCGTCATATCATTAGTGATTTTTTCATTACTAGTCATAAAGCTGATATCGGTATATATTTTTGCAGTAGTGGGATTGTAGTTACCAGTTCCTAAATGTGCATATTGCTTGATAACATCGCCAATACGTCGTGTTACTAAGGCTGCCTTTGCATGGACTTTGAAGCCACGAATGCCATAGATAACATGAGCACCTGCATTTTCTAAGGCCTTTGCCCAGATAAGGTTATTTTCCTCATCAAAACGTGCTTTTAGCTCAACCATGACGGTGACTTGCTTGCCAGATTCTGCCGCACTCATCAGGGCATGGACAATAGGAGAGTTTGTACCCGAACGGTATAGGGTCATTTTAATCGCAACAACATTAGGATCTTTAGAAGCGACTTGAATTAATTTTACTACTGGTTCAAAACTCTCATAGGGGTGATACAAAAGGATATCTTGCTTATCTAAAATACTATAGAGACTCTCATCATCGCTCAAAGGAGGGAGTGTTCGAGGCTTGAATGTAGGTAGGGTAAGATGGGCAAACTCTTTATTGCCTACAATTTGCCAAAGACTTCCTAGATTTAAAAAAGTGTGAAATGAGTAGATGTCATCATGAAAAATATTAGCATGACGATTAAAAAAATCTACAAGTTCATCATTGGCACGCTTGCCTAGTTCAAGACGAACTAATTCTCCTTTTTTTCGTAATTTAAGTCCCTCTTCAAGAATCTCCATAAAGTCATCAGCTTCCTCTTCTTCAATGGCGATATCAGCATTTCTCGTTACACGAAATGAAGTATAATCGATTAATTTGTGACGAGGAAAGAGATCATGAACATGCTGTGCTACAATACTTTCTATAGGTACATAAATACCATTTCCAAGTTCTACAAATCGAGGTAAAGCACGAGGAACCCGTACAATTCCATAGCGCTCTATGCCCTCATCATCCATATCTGCCAACTTGACTAACAGACCAAAAGAGAGATTATTGAGTTGAGGAAAAGGGTGCATAGCATCGACGGCAATGGGAACAATGACATGATAAATATGCTGAAAAAAGTACTGATGGAGCTCTTTTTGTTGTGATGGAGTTACTTCTTGATACTCTTTGACAAAAATACCTTCATCTTCAAGTTTAGAAAAAATTCCATTCATGCAGTGTTCAAGTACCTGAAGCTCTTGATGAATATATTTACGAATTTCGCGAAGTTGTTGCAGTGGTGTTAGACGATCTGCTCCAGAGACGATAACTCCAGCACTAAAAAGCTTTTTAAGACCTGCGACACGAATCATATAAAACTCATCAAGATTGGTGCCATAAATTGCTAAAAATTTGAGTCGTTCGAGAAGTGGCAAAGATTCGTCTTGAGCTTGTTTTAAAACACGTGTATTAAATTGT
>JAYEPE010000355.1:0-8100 GCA_034723735.1 Campylobacterota bacterium
TTAGGTATTTTAGCTGCAATTGCAGTTCCAAAAATGGCTGCGACACGAACAGATGCGGAAGTGACAAAAGGTATTGCTGCTGTAGCTTCTATCCGTTCAGGTATTGTCACAGAGAGACAAAAGAGGTTAATTATTGGGAGTAGTGGTTATATTCCAAATGGTACAGGTACATATACAGTGGGAAGTAGAACATTCAAACAAATGGATAATGGTGGTTTATTCGGTGGTGTTCTAATGTATCCTAAAGCAAATGAAGCGAACAAAAATGGACAGTGGAGTGCAACTGCAGGGAGTGGTACATATAAATATAGAATAAACGGCGTAGATACAACATTTACATATGCTGTTTCAACAGGGACATTTACTTGTGCCTCTAGTACTTACTGCGCAGATTTAACAAATTAAACATTCTCTTCTTTCTCGTTGCATCTCTCCCGAGATGGAATGCATACAGTAACAACACGAAGACTACATTACACCTCAGGAGAGGTGTAACGAGATAAGTGTAACTAAATAATTTTTTTACCATATTTTAGAAAAATTAAAGTCAAGTTTCTCTTGACATTTTTCAATACTAAAAGTTACTACTTCATCACTAGCATCACAAACCTTAATGTATCTACCATCTTTTAAAACATAAACCTTTGCTATCTCTTCATCAGGATCAACGATGATATAGTAGCTTACTCCCTCTTGCTCATAAAGTCTGTACTTTAACTCTTTGTCTTTTTTTGCTGTACTTTTTGAGAGGATTTCAAAAATTATTTCTGGTGCTTTTGTTATATAGGCTTCATGTGTGGGTGCATGACAGATGACTGAATTGTCAGGTTGTACGATAGTATCATCAGATATTTTCCAATCTACCGGCATAAGTACCTGACACTTTTTACAGTTATTAAATATATTTTGGAGTTCCCAAGATATTTTACTGCTTATATTTTGATGTTTTATCATAGGGGCAGGACTCATTGCATAAGCAATACCGTATATTATTTCCCACTCTTTTTCCCAATTTTTATAATCATCATAAGTGTAAGAAGGTAAATCTTCTATTTTTAAAACACTCATGGTTTCTCCTCATATAGCATTGAAAGATTATATCACAAAATTTACGATACAATAGAACCAATGTTTTACTATTCTATTGCACTTTTAGCTTCTCCTTTGGATTTTTTAACGTATCAATCATCACAAGACATCCCTTCTTTGAGTCTTGTAAATGTATCTCTTAGGAGTACTATAAAAACAGGTCTTGTTTTAGCTAAAGTTAAACAACCTCAATATGAGACACTTGAAATTGATGGACTGACATCACTCTATTTTTCACCACAGCAATATTCTCTTGCTACCTTTATCTCAAATTACTATTTTTCTTCACTTGGTGAAGCTTTAAATTTATTTACTTCTTTTAACAAGAAGATTTCACACACTGTGAAGAATGAGGAAGTACTTTTGGGGTGTAAAGAAAATATAAATAAACCTAAAACCAATATTTCTCTTTCAGAGATTCAAAACAAAGCTCTTCAGTTTTCAAAAAAACATCCTATCACTCTTCTCTTTGGAGATACAGGTTCTGGTAAAACAGAGATATATATGAAGTACTTTCAAGAGCTTACATGTAAGGGAAAAAGAGCACTTTTCTTACTTCCTGAAATCTCTTTAACCCCACAGATGCAAATTCGTTTCGAAAAGCATTTTGGTGATGCCTTTGTTCTTTGGCACTCTAAAATGACAAAAAAGCAAAAAAGTGAGACACTAGAAAAAATTTTAAGTGGTGAAGCAATGATTATTGCAGGACCTCGCTCCGCACTGTTTTTACCTATAGAAAACTTAGGCATTATAGTGGTAGATGAGGAGCATGATGATAGCTATAAATCCTCCTCGAAACCACGTTATCATGCCCGTGATGTGGCAATTTATATGGCGCATAAGCTTAGTATTCCTATTGTTTTAGGAAGTGCCACGCCATCACTTTCAAGTTATGTGAAATTCCCTTACTTTCGTCTTCGAGGGGGGTATCATAGTAGTAAAAAAGAGTTTATTTTTGAGCCATCTCGTGAAGAGATCTCACCTCTTATTGAAGAGTCTCTTAAGCACAACCATAGCAAGAAGCGCCAAGCCATTATGTTTATACCTACACGTGCCAATTTCAAATATATGATTTGTGATAGTTGTGGCTACACGCTTGAGTGTCCTTTTTGCTCTGTTGGAATGAGCTTACATGTAAGAAGTAATGCTCTGAAGTGTCACTATTGCAGCTATATGGAACCTATACCAAAAGTATGTCCTAAGTGCAGTTCAGCAATGTTAGAAAACTCTCGTCTAGGAACAGCAGAGGCGATGCGCTATTTTAAAGAGCATCAGAGCCAACTCAAAACCTTACAGTTTGACCGTGACACAATAACAACACAAAACAAGCTCAAAAAAGCCCTACAATCTTTTAATAATGGGGAGATAGATCTACTTATAGGTACACAGATGCTTTCTAAAGGACATGATTATCATGATGTTACCTTAGCCATAGTAATGGGCTTAGATAATATGCTACAACTTCCCGATTATCGTTCTCGTGAAAAGACCTTGGCTCTGCTTATTCAGATTGCAGGACGTGCAGGTCGTCGGCATAATGCTAAAGTAATTGTACAGAGTTTTTTTGAACAGTTTTTCAGACCTTATATTGAAGATTTTGATGCTTTTTTAGAAGATGAGAAAAAAGTACGCCATGATCTTTATCCTCCATATAAGAAATTAGCACGTATTTTATTTGCCCACAAGAGTAAAGAAAAAGCCTCAGAGGCTATGCATGAGATGGCAGATAAAATTCGTCATTATAATGAAGTGGAAATAGTAGGTTCTGGAGCTTCAGCAATAGAGCGCATTGCTAATAAATACCGATTTCAAATTTTATTGCGTAGTGATAAGAGTACAAGTCTGCTTCGTGTTGTTAAAGCAACTAAAAATAAGTTGGCACAAATCGATATGGACCCTGTAGAATTTTCATAAAAAGATTGTTTTAACATCTAAAGCGATAAAATCATTTTATGATTACACGTTACCCTACTAAAAAAATATATGTCGGCAATGTCGCTGTTGGTGGTGATGCACCTATATCTGTTCAATCTATGACTTACTCACGCACTCATGATGTTGCAGCAACGGTTGAGCAGATTAAAAGATTGCATTTTGCAGGCTGTGATATTGTTCGTGTTGCGGTGCCTGATATGAAAGATGCCTTGGCTCTTAAAAGTATCAAAGAGCAGATTTCGATTCCTTTAATCGCAGATATCCATTTTAATTATAAACTTGCTCTTATCGCAGCTGAAAGTGTCGATTGTATCCGTTTTAATCCTGGAAATATTGGTGAAAAGAGCCGTATCAAAGAGATTGTAAAAGCTTGTCAAGAGCGTTCACTTCCCATTCGTATCGGGGTGAATGCAGGAAGTTTGGAAAAAGAGTTTGAAGATCGTTATGGTCAAAGTGCAGAAGGTATGGTGGCATCGGCAGAGTATAATATTAAATTCTTAGAAGATTTAGGTTTTGATGATATTAAAATCTCTCTCAAAGCAAGTGATGTTCAGCGCACCGTAGAAGCGTATCGTATGTTGCGCCCTAAAAATCACTACCCTTTTCATCTAGGTGTTACCGAAGCAGGAACAAAATTCCATGCAACTGTAAAAAGTGCTATCGGTTTAGGTGCTTTATTGCTTGATGGCATAGGCGATACTATGCGTATCTCTATAACAGGTGAACTTGAAGAAGAGATCAATGTTGGACGTGCGATTTTAAAAGATAGTGGTGTAGCTAAAGATGGGCTTAATATCATCTCTTGCCCTACTTGTGGACGAATCGAAGCCAATCTTGTAGATGCAGTAGCCGAAGTTGAAGAGCGTACTAAACATATTAAGGTACCTCTGAATGTCTCTGTTATGGGTTGTGTAGTCAATGCCATTGGTGAAGCAAAACATGCAGATGTTGCTATTGCTTACGGTAAAGGTTCTGGTCTGGTTATGGTTAAGGGAGATGTTGTAGCACGACTGAGTGAAGAAGAACTTGTTGAGCGTTTTGTTGAAGAAGTTGAAAAGATGGCAGAGGAAGCAGAGTAGTAATGGAAGAAAATCTCTACAATCTCGCTTTTGAACGTTCCATTTTAAGCTCTATCATCTTTGAGCCTTCACAGTTTGATGATTTTGAGATGATTTTACATGTAGAAGACTTTTATCTCTCAGCCCACCAAGATATCTATAAAGCTATTACTACATTATCACGAGCTGACAAGCCTATTGATGAAGAGTTTTTAAAAAAAGAGCTCTCACGTGAAAAGAAGTTTGATGAAAAAATCATGCTTGAAATTCTATCAGCCAATCCTATCTCAAATACACAGGCCTATGTGCATGAAGTTAAAGATAAAGCGCTCAAACGTCATCTTCTAACCCTAACTACAGAGATAAAACGTGTCACAGTTGAAGAAGAGTTACCTAGTGAAGAAGTTATTGATATTGTAGAAAAAAAGCTCTATGAAATCACTCAAGATAATCAAAGTGCTGACTTTTTAGATGCACCTACGATTACAGATGCAACTTTAGCATATATCCAAGAGATGAAATCTCGTGGTGATTCTGTTTTAGTTGGGGTTGATACGGGATATGCAGAACTTAATAAGATGACTACAGGATTTGGGAAAGGCGACTTAGTTATTTTAGCTGCGCGGCCAGCTATGGGGAAAACTTCTCTGGCATTAAATATGGTTCAAAACCTCTTAGATCATGGTAAGGGTGTTGCCTTTTTCTCTCTTGAAATGCCGGCAGAACAGTTGATGTTGCGTCTGCTTAGTATTAAAACTTCTATCTTTCTTACAAAGCTTCGCCTTGGTGATTTAGATGATAGGGATCAGAAGCGTTTAGATGATGCAACCGCGCAGATGCGGACTTCTAAGCTTTTTGTAGATGATCAAGGTTCTGTTAATATTAATCAACTGCGTTCACGTCTTAGAAAGCTTAAATCTAAACATCCAGAAATTGAGATGTGCGTGATAGATTATTTGCAGATTATGAGTGGAACTGGGGGTAAAGATCGTCACCTGGAAGTAAGTGAAATTTCTCGTGGACTTAAGATGTTAGCGCGTGAACTAGAGATGCCTATTATCGCTCTCTCTCAGCTTAATCGTGGTCTTGAGTCACGTAATGATAAGCGTCCAATGTTAAGTGATATTCGTGAATCGGGCTCTATTGAACAAGATGCGGATATTATTCTTTTTGTCTATAGAGATGATGTATATCTTTATAAAGAGGAGAAAGAGCGTGAAAAAGCTGCAATAGCTGAGGGTAAAGAGTTTGTCAGCTCGTATGTAGAAAAAGAGGAAGAGGACGCGGAGATTATCATCGGAAAGCAGCGTAATGGTCCAACAGGGCATGTGAAGCTTGTATTTCAGAAAAAATTAACACGCTTTGTAGATACACCTAGTTTTGGAGGGGTGGAAATCTCTTATGAAAGCATTGATACTAAGTCTGCTAGCATGGGAATTGATGATACTCCTCCCAATGTTTCGATGCCAATTATCTAATGAGTTTAGAGCGCGTCACGCTTTTTGATGCGCGTAGTTCTCTTTTTTTCTTTTTTGGTATTATTGCCTTAGCTTTCATATCACTCTCTTTTGAATATTATCAGTACCGTGAATTTAAAACTTTTGAAGATAGAGAGATTGAAGCGAAAGTTATCAACCATTATGTAAAAACCAAAAATGATAAAACTTATAGTGTTTTGAAACTTCGTTTTAAGGGAAAAACACTTTATACTCTTGGCAATAAAAATTTAAAAAACCTTCGGGGTCGTACACTACTGCTACGTATTTGGACTCAAAAAATAGATTTTTTAGACTATATCAAAGGTTTTTATATCTACAGCTATATCTTACATGTAAAGCCTGAATTGGCCAAGAGTGAACGCTTAAGTAGATATATCGCCTCGCAACATAAGGAGAGTTTACTTCAAGAACTTTATGGAGCACTCTTTAGTGCTACTCCTGTTGGTCTTGATTTACGTGAAAAACTTTCTGCTTCAGGAACAGCGCATCTGCTTGCTATTAGCGGATTTCATCTAGGTGTTTTAACATCACTTATTTTACTACTGCTTACTCTGCCTTATCGTTTTTTTCAAGAGCGTTATTTTCCCTATCGACACCGTCGTCGTGATCTGTTTATAGTAACGGCTTTGCTCATGTTAGGCTATTTACTTTTTTTAGGGTGGGTACCTTCATTATTGCGTGCTTTTGTGATGATGATTATTGGCTATATCTTATATGAACGTCATATGAAAGTAATTTCAATGCAAACATTAGCGATAACGACACTGTTTTTACTTGCTTTATGGCCAAGCTTACTGTTTTCTCTAGGTTTTTGGCTCTCTATTAGCGGAGTGTTTTATATCTTTTTATTTTTGAAGTACTTTGATACTCTCTCAGCATGGAAAATGGGCTTGGGTATCGCTTGTTGGGTTTATTTGATGATGCTGCCATTATCGCTATATCTTTTTGAAAGTTTCTCTTTAGTGCACCCGCTATCTATTGTTTGGAGTCTGCTCTTTTTTCCTTTTTATATCGGATCACTACTCTTACATGTAATAGGTTTTGGAGGCGTTTTTGATGGGATTTTATTAGCTATGTTTGATAAAATAGAGAGTCGAAACGTCTCTATCTCCTTGAGCGTTCTACTCTTGCATGTAAGTATCTCACTTTTGGCTATTGTCTCTAAGCGTGCATTGGGTATCTTGCTCTTTCTTGCCATCTCTATTGTAGTATTTGCAATCTATCAAGTAGCATAGTTTCAGTCCATAGATAAAAATAATCCAAGAGACATAAATCCATAAGAGGAAAAAGAGTAGGGTTGAAAATGAGCCGTAAATTGTTGAATAGCTTTGATTTATTACAACATACGAGATAAACCCTGATTTTGCTAAGCTCCACACTATAGCTATAATAAAAGAGCTAATCAGTGCTGCGCGTGTTTCTGTTCCCTCCACCGAAGCAATTTTAAAAATAAGAAAAAAGAGCGCCCAGATAATAAAATAAGGCAGGAGTGCCATCACATTAATCCAGCCACCAATAATCTCATGTGAATTAAGAATAAAATGCACTTTTCCTGAAAT
Source organism: Campylobacterota bacterium (assembly GCA_034723735.1). Lineage (GTDB taxonomy): Bacteria > Campylobacterota > Campylobacteria > Campylobacterales > Sulfurimonadaceae > S010-53. The sequence continues at coordinate 7,141 of JAYEPE010000355.1, forward strand.
ATAAAATGAAGCGATTAATGCCATTGGTGTAAGAGTAAGGAGTGTCCAGTAGGTTGTAATGGATTCCCAGATGGTGCGCTGACGTGTCTTATATATCTTGCTAACAATGTATTCAAAGTTTTGAAAAAAGAGTAATGCTGCAACTATAACCATAATAAGACCAATAGCACCAAGTTTTCCTGAGTTGTCTAAAAATCCATCAATATGCCCCGTGATTGTTTCAGAATGCACAGGAATGAGATTTTGAAAAATAAAATCTTTAATAGTCTCATAATGCTCTTGAAAACTAGGCAGTGAAGTGAAAATAGTAAGAGTAATGAGTAAGAGCGGTACAATAGTAAAAATTGTGTAATAACTGAGACTCGCTGCGTATAATGTGAGCTCTTTATCAACCATAAGTGCGATATAGTATCGCGCTTGTCTGTAAAGCTCTTTAGCATCCATAATTAATGGAGTCCCATTTTGTTAGGATTTAAAATATTATTAGGGTCAAAGGCATTTTTGATATCTTGAAAAAGTTGCATCTCATCATCACTAAATGCCATGCCCATATAAGGTGCTTTGGCAAGACCGATACCATGCTCACCGCTGAGTGTTCCACCTAAATCAATAGTGGCTTGAAAGACCTCTTCTATAGCTTGATATGCGATTTTGACTTGCTGGGGGTCTTTTCCATCAACCATAACATTGGTGTGAACATTCCCATCGCCTGTATGACCAAAACATGGAATATTGACCTTGTATTTATCCGCAATAGCATAGAATTTTTCTAAAAGCTGAGGTAAAACTGCACGCGGAACCGTAACATCTTCATTAAGCTTTTTACTTCCATATACGGAGAGGGCAGGCGAAGCATTTCGACGTGCAAACCAGATATCAGCAGCCTCTTTATCATCTTTGGCAATCTTAAAAGTACTACAGCCATTCTCACGAAACACCTCTTCAATTTTTGCTAGTTGA
>JAYEPE010000356.1:0-1513 GCA_034723735.1 Campylobacterota bacterium
TAACAACTCCATGTCAAATGAAGAGGAACATCATGTTCAAAAGCCTCTTTGACAATCTGCTCTTTTTTGAGGCTAACTAAGGGCATAGCAATTGTAATTTTTGTCTCATCTTTTGTACCCAGATTAATACTTTTCTCTATAGAATTAATAAAATTTTCACGACAATCAGGATAACCACTACTATCCTCTTGCACAACACCAATAGCAATTTTTGTAGCCCCATGCTTCTCAGCTATTGCGGCAGAAATACTAAGAAAAATACCATTTCGAAAAGGAACATAAGTGATAGGAACACCTTTTTCAATACCGCCTGTAGGAACCTCAATATTTTTATCAGTTAAAGCAGAAGCACCAATAGTTTTAAAAAAATCTAAATCAATCTCATATTTTTCTAAAACATCAAGCTCATCACAAATCTTACGAAAACATGCCAACTCTTTTTTCTCTGTACGCTGATCATAATTAAAATGCAGGGCAATAATTTCATAACCCTCTTCTTTCATCATATACGCACTCAATGTCGAATCCATACCACCACTCATTATACAAAGTGCTTTTTTTCTCATACCATTCTCTTTGAAATTATTTTTTGTAATTACCCCGAATTATATACATTATTCTAACATGAAAAAGATATAATACGCGCATGATTGACTCTGAGAATGAGACGCTATCACAATATACTCTTGATATGCTTCAAACAATTACTGATTCGCTTACTGATCTTGATGTAGAGTTGATACTTACATGTAATGATGAGATTACGAAGATTAATGCTAAATTTCGTCAGATTGATGCACCTACTGATGTATTGAGTTTTCCTAACGAACCGATGCCTATGGCACCTTTGGGAAGTATTATAATTTCAGATGATTATATTAAAAATGTGGCTTCAGAACTTGGGCATAGTGAACAAGATGAGTTTACTCTTCTTTATATTCACGGGCTTTTGCATCTACTTGGATATGACCATGAAGTTGACAGTGGTGAAATGCGTAAAAAAGAAGAGATGTTGATTAAAAAATATACGTTACCCCCGAGTCTTATAGTTAGAACACAAAAGGAAGTTTAAGTGGATTTTATTATATTTATTGCTGCAATGAGTGCCTTAATATTTGGCGCTGATTTTATTATTAAAGAGTCTGAGCGTATTGCCTTACATTTTAATATTTCACATTTTGTGATTGGTGCTACTTTGGTGGCTTTTGGAACGTCTTTGCCTGAGATGGCAGCTTCGATGATGGCAAGTGGACAGGGCAAAAGTGATATGGCTATAGCCAATGTTGTAGGAAGCGTTCTCTTTAATATTACCCTTGTCTTAGGAGTAGTCTTTTTGATTGCCAAAAAAATGTCACCTGAGCGTGATCTGTTTGCTAAAGATAGCGCGTGGATACTGATGCCTGTTATTGTTTTTATGATAATGATTTATGATGGTGAGATTGGACGATTTGATGGGATGCTTTTTCTTCTTATGATGGGAGCTTATCTCTTTTTTCTTTTTTCAGATTCTAAA
>JAYEPE010000357.1:0-8034 GCA_034723735.1 Campylobacterota bacterium
ATTTAATGTAAAATATCAAAATGCACTCTATCAAGTTTTAACGAAGTAAGTCTTGGCTAACCAACAAAGTTATGACAAAATTTTGACACGCTTTACGCAAATTTTGCGTAGATTGTATGAGGGTGAGTAAAAAGCTTGTCAAGTCAACAAGAGGAGTGAATTACATATTTTTCTTAGTCTTATTTGTGGCTTTTGCCTCAAATGGATTCTCAGGCCAATAATGCTTTTTATATTTCCCTCGAAGCTCTTTTCTAACTTCATGATAGGTATTTTCCCAAAAACTTTGTAAGTCTTGTGTTATTTGCATACTACGATGTGCTGGTGAGAGTAGATCTATACTTAGCTTTACATGTAAGCCTATTAGCAAAGGAGATTCAAGCATTCCAAAAAGTTCTTGGAGTCGTACGGACAGAAGAGGTGAAGCAGGATTTTCATAGTTTATATAAATTTTTGAACCACTAGGTACTTCGATTTTTTGTGGGGCAAGTTTGTTGATGTGTTGCTGCTTATCATAAGAGAGTAGGCCTAAAAGTATAGAATATATATTGAGTTTACGACAAGTCTTGAAATTTTTAATACCCTCCAAATGAGGAGAAAGCCAAAGATGAAGGTTTTCTAATAACCAAGCATCGCTAAAATCAGGAAGTTCTCCTATTAATTCACTTACATGTAAGCTTTCTCTTTTGTTATAGTTTAAAAAATTAACTCTCTGCTGTAAAGAGCGAGCCTCTTTTGAAAATTGTAAACTTTCTAAGCCTCTTTCTCTTACAGCTTCAAGTAAAGCATTTTTGATATCACCGCTATGTATATCACTAACAATATTTTCACTCAAAGTTATAGCTCCAAGTTTTCTAAGTTCTCGTACTTCAACACGTTCTTTTTCGTCATTCCATCGTGTTAAACGTGTGAGAGTGATAAGTTCACTAAAGTACTCTTGTATATCAGACTCCCCAATAGTAGCAGCGCTAAAAATTCTAGCATTACTTCTCGAGGCATCAAGATTTGCAACAACTAGATAAGCTTCACCAAGAAGAGTATCACCGTTTGGGAGTAGGGCACCTTTGCCACCACTAAGAAGGTACGAAGCACTTTTAGATGAACGACTTTTTGCAATGCGTTCTGGATAAGCAAAACCTAGTAGTATGCCAAGGATATTTGAAATACTAAGATGATGTTTTCTCTCTTGTTTTAATTTTTTAGAAAATTCTTGTGAAGTTTTTATAACACGAGTAAAGGCAATTTTATCGATATGAGCACCAGAGAGTCTCTCTACTAAGGCACTAAGGCGTTCCTCAAGGTCACATGAATATCTTGCATCTCCTATAAATATATCTTTTTCACTCAAAAGTGCTGCAAGAAAAAATGCTGTTTGTGAAGCTCCAATTTCTGAGGCTTTGAGCATCATGTGAGCAAGACGAGGATGAGTTGCAAGTTTTAACATGGCTCTACCGTGAGGTGTAATTGTATTTTTTTCTAAAGCACCAAGATTTACTAAAAGCTCACGAGCATGATTGAGTGCAGAGATTTTAGGAAGCTCTAGCCAATGCAGTTCATTAATATCATCAGCACCCCAAGCAGCAAGCTCTAAGACCATCGGCACTAAATCACTTGTGAGTATTTCAGGTGTAGAGTGCTGTGTAAGAGGAGTATGCTCGTGCCAAAGACGATAAGATTTTCCCTCACTTAAACGTCCCGCACGACCACTTCTTTGTGTTGCTGCATCTTGTGAAATCTTTATAGTAAGTAGTTGGTTCATTCCTGTAGCACTGTTAAAATGAGAAACTCTTTGCAAACCCGAATCTATAACAGCTGTTATACCCTCTATAGTGAGGCTTGTTTCTGCGATGTTAGTAGCGATAACAATTTTTCTATTACCTTCTTTGAGGGGGGAGATGGCTTTATCCTGAGCCTCTTTGCTCATATCACCATAAAGAGGAGCGATTATGATACTGCTGTCTTGGATATTTTCTCGTAGTCTGAGTTCAAGATTTTTTATCTCTTTAAGACCAGGAAGAAAAATCAAAATACTTCCCTCTTGGGTGCGTAATATATTTTGTACTGTTTTAGAAATGAGTGCTGGTAGTTGCTTAGGAGAAGGTTGTGGTGTTTTAGTATCGAGATATATATTCTCCACAGGAAAACTTCGTCCCTCGCTGATGATAAGAGGTGCATTATCAAGAAGTTCACTAAGTGCTTGGGCATTTAAAGTTGCAGACATCACCATGATTTTCAGATCATCACGAAAAATTTCTTGAGATTGAAGTGCTAAAGCTAAGGCTAAATCACCATGAAGATTGCGTTCATGAAACTCATCAAAGATAATAAGTGCAATATTTTCCAAGGCAGGATCACTTTGAAGCATACGGGTTAAAATTCCCTCAGTCACTACAATGATTTTTGTCTGAGCCGAAACAGACCTATCAGAACGTATCTGATACCCTACTGTCTGTCCCACTTCTTCACCAAGAAGTTGCGCCATCCTACGCGCCGCATTTCGAGTAGCCAAACGACGAGGCTCAAGCATAATAATCTGTTTATCCTCTAACCAAGGCTCATCAAGTAGGCTAATAGGTACTATAGTAGTTTTCCCAGCACCAGGCGAGGCTTGTAAAATAAGTTTGTTGTGAGAACTAAGATGTGAGTGTATCTTAGTTAAAACCTTATGTATAGGGAGCTTTTGCATCCGATATTGTAGCGCTTAAAATGAAAATATTGTACTAGTCTTTACATGTAAGAGATATATTTGAAGTGAGAAAGTAGATTTATTATGTATGATTTTGGATTATACGTAAGGATTTATTTTTCTCAAAAGTGCTATACTTTGTTTAGGTACAAATGCATAAAAGTAGTGGTTAAAAAGCTGTCATAAAAGGAGCTACCATGAATAATTCACGACGTACACTAATTAAACTCTCTAGTTTTGCCACAATAGCTTTAGTTATGGGATCTTGTGGTGATATAGAAAATATACTCGATGATGATAAAAGATTTGAAGTAAGCCTAGAAGCTTCAGGAGCTTCAATTGATCATTATGAAGATAAAGTTGTGTTGATTTTTAATCAGGCAGTTGATCCATCAACATTAAGCGGAAATATCTATTTGAGTGATAAGACAGGTTCACTTGAATATATGCATAACACACTCCTAGACAATGAAGACAAATCACAAAAGCGTGTTATTTTACAGTTGCATGAAGAATACAGTCTTTTAGAATCTTGGAAATATACAGTTGTCATTACAAATCATGTTCACAGTACTGAGGGTACAGCCTTGAAAGAGACACAACTTGAGTTTGTAACAACAGCAAAATCTCCTTTTGATAGCAGTAAATCAGATGATGCAATACGAAATAAAGTAGTTATTGTAAGTGATTTGCATCTTTCAAAACAGAGTGAAAATGATAATAATTACATGTTATTTACTGAAAATAGTACAAGGCTAAGAGAGTTCCTTGAAGATGTTCGAAGTTCTCAACAGATCAAAGAGTTAGTCATTCTTGGTGATTTTATGGATATTTGGATTGTACCAATGGAGTATGAAACCTTTGATGCATCAGTTGCAGATAGTATGGCTTTTTTTCAAGCTATTGCAGATGCTAATCAAGAGATAATTGATAAACTAAATCAGATTGCAGATGAGGGAAATATCATTTTTAGTTATGTCCCTGGCAATCATGATATGCATCTTGATGAGACTATTTTTCATACTATCTTTCCAAATGCCTTATGGAAAGGAACAGCTCAAGGAACAGGAATTTACTATCTTGAAGATGATATTGCATTAGAACATGGTCACAATTATGATGTATTTAATGCACCTGATCCTTTCAGTAATCCTGGTAGTATCTTACCTCCAGGATATTTTATTACCCGTATTTATACTACACAAAACGCTCAAAGACACTCTAAAATACAGGAGGCTTATGCAAAGCGTAGTATAGAGACAGATGCTTATATTTATGGGTGGAATCTTGCTATTGAGACGATTACTTCATCTGATTTTGATACAAACAAGGCACAAATCACTACGGGAATAGATAATTACACTAAAACATATTCAAGTAATGAGGCAAGAGATATCTATACGGATAATATTGTATCAGATTGGAGTAAAAGACAGCGCCAAAATGGTGTTTATCAACCCGAACCATTTGTTATAAGTACTATGACAGGTAGCGGTAAGTTTTGGTCAATTGGGTCTTTAAAGGTATCAGCAATTTCTCAGTACTTTATACCAAGAAGAGCTAAAATTGTTGTATTTGGTCACACCCATCAAGCAATGATTACGAAAGATATTTGGACACTGTACAATATTTATGCCAATAGTGGAACATGGGTTGATAAAGAGTACCTTGAAGATGGACAGACTAATTGTACCTGTGTAGTTCTCAACTCATCCAAATCAACAAAATCAGATATAGATACAGTGACACTTTACCGTTATACTGAAGATTATATTTTACGTAAACTTAGTGAGGAGAGTTTAGACAATAGTTTTTTTGAGTATAACTTTTCTGATTATATGTAAAAGAATTGTTCCTCCAATAAGTAAGACCCTCACTTACATCATAACACCTTAATATTTCTCACAGCGTAAAAGTGATTTATATATAATTATCCATTTAAGTTTTGAGATAAAGTTATAGTTATAACCCGACCCCTTTTCTCCAAATCCTATTGAAATAAACTACAATATTTCTACATCTGGCGGATTACCAGGGGAAGCTAGAATTACAATTGAATTTTAATATTTAGGACTAAAGGAGCTTTTTTATTTTGGAGGTTTTATCAGAACTTGAATTAGAGATGGTAGTTTTATAATCTTTAGTCTATTTTTTAGGGTCTCTACATACAAAACTACCTCACCCGCTCTACCATATACCCAATAGAGCGGATATTCACTATAAAATCTTCTTTTAGATTCTTTTTAAGTCGATTTACCTCTGCACGTATGGTCGCTTTATCAATATTGTAATCATTCCAGACATAATCTCTTAGGGTGTCGTACTCTACTACTGTTCCTCTATGTGTTGCAAGCAAGGCAATGATTTGTAGTTGTCGCTTGGGTAGGCTTTGAGGTTCATTGTAAAAATGCAAGAGTGAAGATTTCATATTAAAACTATAACCTTTAGAGAGACGAGTATGTTCTTGTGGTAGTTGATGGCTTAAGAGCATTTTATCTATTCGTAAACTCAGCTCTTTGAGATGAAACGGTTTTTTAAGATAGTCATAGCAACCTAACTCAAATGCCCGCGAAATCTCTTCTATATCAATGAGTGCGCTAATAAAAATAGCAGGGATTTGAATTTTATCTGCACAAATATTTTCTAATAAACTCAAACCATCAATTCCAGGAACGTTAATATCAAGTATTAAAAGATCAAAAATATCATGTTTTATTGCATGCAGAGCAGACTCACCTTCACGAAAACTTTCAAGCTTATGACCTATGGTTTCAAGATATGTCACAATGGCACGATTAAGCATGACATCATCTTCTAAGAGTAATATTTTCATTTATGCCTCCAAGTTAAAATAGTAGCTAAAATGGGTAAGTTCTTCATCTGATTTTAAAACTACTTCTATCTTCTCTTCATCACATATCTGCTTCACAAGATTTAATCCCAAGCCAAAGCCTTCTTTCGCATGACCTTCTCGATAATAAGCTTCAAAGACTTTATGAGGCTGTTGAATGTGTATGGATTTGCTCTCAATTGAGATACAAAATTGCTCTTTATCTTGATGCAAAGAGATAATAATAGATTCATTTTCTAAAGTATATTTTATAGCATTTGTTAGATTATTGTCGATGAGGCGTTGTAGTTTTGTCTCATTAAAATAGATATTGAGTTTTTCTAAGCTACTACGAAAATGAAAAGTGAGTTGCGATTGTCGTGCGACTTCATTAAAGAAGTCGATTCTATTTCGTAAATAATCTATAAGTTCAATCGTATGCTTTGGATACTCAAGCTGATCTTTTTTGACGAGATAGCTTAAATCATCATAGATAGCAAAAACATTTTTCATTCCCGCTTCTATATTGCTTAGGTAGCTATTTTTACCATACTGCATCTCATAAAGCTCAATATTGCTCATCATAACTGAAAGTGGTGTCATTGTTTCATGAATAGCATGGCGCATAAAGAGTTTTTGATTGGCTAAAAGTTCTTGCGAATACTTTTTTTCCTCAGCTAGTTTTTGTGCTTGGGCTTCTAAATCTGCTGTAGATTGCTGAATTAAATGAGTGAGTGCTTGAATGGTTGTGGCATATTCGCTATGCTCTTTTAGTAGTTTTGTTTTTGGTGTTGGTGCTGTTACATGTAGGGCTACTTTTGATTCCCAGAGGGCAACAGCGGTGAGTGTTTGATTCAATAAGACATTATGTTGATTGTAATGATAAAACTCTCCATAGGTAAAAAAGCCTACCGTAGGGGCAAGTTTGCTAAAGGGCTCGACTTCGATCTGAATAAGCCCTGGCATATAACGCCGACGTGCCATGCAAGAGTAGAGAAAAAAAGCTTCAACATTTACCCCATTAAACTGCTCTAAAGCAGTAGTAGGATTATTGATAATAAGCTCTGCATTTCCAAAGCCTAATTTTACACTATCACCCTCTTGTAGATTCCCTGCAAAACTAAGTGAGCCATCATCATGCTTTGCGATAACCGCGCGGGCAATTTGAATACCATCTTTTTCAATAATTAAGGGAAATTCAATGCCCGTTGCAGGAAGTGAATCTGCAACCTCTTCACCAAGATACTTCGTATAAAAATCCACAGGAGTCATCCCATCGAGCTCATAGACTCGATTTTCATTCACCTTATCCACCCGATGACTCACCCCAATAGGGCTCCAGTTAAAGCTATAATCACTTCTTACATGTAAGATATCTGAATTTAGAGAGACGCCAACCGCACCTTGATTTAAGAGATGATGAGACTCGCTAATATAGGTTTGAATAAAATTTCCATTATCCCCCGCCATACCTCCAGAGACAAGCACATCAGCATTGACTGATTCGATACCTTTTAAAAATTCCTCACCATTACTTGTAGTACCATCAGTAAAGACAATAAGAAGTTTTGTATTATCTTCGATTAGTTTTTTTGCTAATGTTTGACCATTTTTAAAGCAATCCCCACCTATAACATGAGAACTTTTAATCTTAGTAGCTTCAAAACATGTGATTGCAATTACCGTCTGTAAGGTAGAGATATCACTACTGTTTATCTCACCATCTGTTGTTGTTCCGATACAAATTGCCTGAGGTAGAAGAGTGCATAACTCTTGCGTTACATGTAAGAGCTTTTCTCTGCCTTCTCCAGAAAAAACTTGAATCAAAATATTTACTTCTGTTTTAATTTTTTTCAGATCAATGATCTCACAAAGTCTTCCATCGCCCAAAGTATATTGATAAGTTTTAATACTCATTGAAACTCCAAAGTGCTACATAATGTAACATACTTATTTATACCACTTTAATATAATCATACTATTGTACTATTTCTTTAGGTTTTATCATAAGGCTATTCTCTTGCTATATTTCATTGCTACCATATCCTAATCTTAAAAAAACGAAGGAAAATAATGTCATATACAAAACCAGAGTTTAAAGCACAATACGAAAATTTCATAGGTGGTGAGTGGGTCGCCCCTGTAGATGGAAAATACTTTGAAGCTACTTCACCAATTGATAATCAAGTAATGTGTAAGGTTGCACAATCAAATAAAAAAGATGTAGCAGTAGCTGTTGAAGCTGGATACAGAGCTTTTGAGACATGGGGAAAAACTTCTGTTGTTGAGAGAAGCACTGTTTTAAATGCTATTGCAGATGCGATGCAAGAGAATCTTGAGATGTTGGCTTTAGCTGAGACTTGGGATAATGGAAAAGCTATTCGTGAGACAATTAACGCTGATTTACCTCTTGCGATTGATCACTTTCGCTATTTTGCTGGTGTTATTCGCGCTGAAGCAGGAACTGTTGCAGATTTAGACGCAAATACTGTTACACAAGAAGTTCATGAGCCTCTTGGTG
>JAYEPE010000358.1:0-8019 GCA_034723735.1 Campylobacterota bacterium
AACCCAGAAAAATTCGAATTTATACATGAAAACTATGTAGAACAAATCAAGGCTTTAGAACTTTTCTTTAAAGATGCATTCCCCTCAACAATAGATAGAAATGTTATTAAGTTTGGCGGAGGAACTGCACTTTCAATTTACTATTTTCAACATAGATTGAGTTTTGATATTGACTTGTTTTTAACAGACCAACAATATCTTTCCTATTTCAGTCCTAAACATTGGATAGAAGAAACAAATAATTTTGATGGTGTACATTATATAGATACACATAATCATATTGGTGTTGTGTCTGCTAATAATATTAAAGTTGATATATTGGTTGATTCAAGTTCAGAAAGTATACTGATAGATGATTCTAAAGCTATTTTTCCTTTTGAGATTAGAATTGAATCTATTGAAGATATTTTGGCGAAGAAAATTGTGTTTAGAAAACAAGATAATAAAGCTAGAGATGTATTTGATATTGCTGTAGCAATAAGTAAAGATGAAAAAATAATTGCTAGCTTATTAAAAAACAAGCGAGTCACTAAAGAAGATTTACAAATATTATTAGAGGCGTTAGAAACTATAAATATAGAAAAATATTATATTGAAATAGAACTGGTTGAGCCAATTGAAGAATATATTACTTTAGCAAAGAATGCTCCAATTTTTATAATAGAACATATAAAAAGAAGTCTATAGAATCTTATCTGTAATCACAATATGGAAAATTAAAACTGATATTGAAAAGCTTAACGATGGTAATAAATTAGACAAAGATTGAAATTTAAGATAGTTTATAGTAATATATATTACAGTAACATATATTATTATAAGTGAATTTAAAAATGAAATTTTATAATAGAGAGAAAGAACTAAAAAATCTAAGAGATATAGAAGCTTCATCAAAGATATCTTCTAAAATGACAGTAATAGTTGGACGAAGAAGAATCGGAAAAACGAAACTTATTCAAGAAGCTTACAAAGAAAAAGTTTATTTCTTTGTTTCAAAAAAAAATGAAGCTCTTCTTTGTGAAGAGTTTATCTCCATTATTCAAAACAGTTTAGATGTAAAAGTTTTTGGTCAAATAATTAAATTTAAAGATCTTTTTGAATATCTAATGGAACTAGCTAAAACGCAACATTTCACACTTGTCATAGATGAGTTCCAAGAGTTCTTACAAATCAATAATACTATTTACTCTGATATGCAAAACATATGGGACAACTACAAAGATAATTCCAAAATGAATCTTGTACTAAGTGGTTCAATCTATTCTCTTATGAAAAAAATATTTGAAGATAAAAAAGAGCCTCTATTTGGTCGCGCTAATAATAAGATTCATTTAAAATCTTTTACTGTGAATACTCTTAAAGAAATTCTAGAAGAGAATTATCCAAAATTTTCAAATGATGATTTACTGTCATTCTACATAGTAACTGGTGGAGTTGCAAAGTATGTTGAGATACTTGTAGATAATCAAGCCTTTACATTAGAGAAGCAATTGAATCTTATATTTGATGAATACTCCCTCTTTTTGGAAGAGGGTAAAAATTTACTTATAGAAGAGTTTGGAAAAGAATATACAACATACTTCTCTATACTATCGCTTCTAGCATCTTCTAAAACTGCTAGAGTAGAAATAGAAAGTATCTTAGGTAAAAATATAGGTGGATATCTTGATAGACTGGAAAATGAATATAGTATTATTAAAAAAGTAAAACCTATTTTTGCAAAAGAGGGAAGCAGAACACTCCGCTATGAAATTATAGATAATTTTTTTAACTTTTGGTTTAGATTTATTTATAAATACAAAAGTGCTATTGAGATAGAAAATTATGAATATGTAAAAGATATAGTCAATAGAGATTATACAACATATAGTGGACGATTATTAGAAAGGTATTTTATAGAAAAACTCAAACTCTCAAACCAATATTCTGATATTGGAACATACTGGGAAAGAGGCAATAAAAGCGAGATAGATATTGTTGCTATTAATGATGATAGTAAAACTATGTTAATTGCTGAAGTGAAAAGACAAGCTAAAAAAATTGACATTAATATACTTCAAGAAAAAGCTATAAAGTTAATGTCTAAATATAAGAAGTATGATGTTCATTTTCTAGGATATTCTTTAGATGATATGTAAAATCATATAAAATATGAATTATCTTACGGATTAAGTACTCTAGGGAACGTTAAAAATAGGGGTTTTCAATGGTGGAGCTGTGGAGAATCGAACTCCAGTCCAAAAATAAGCTACAATCGGCGTCTACATGTTTAGAAAAATTGTTAAAGTTTAATCTGGCTTCACACAACTTGCAAAGCTACACCAGACGAGTCTCAAGATTCATTATAAGCTGAGACAGACTTATAATATATCTACATAGGGGTTATACTTCGAATCCTACTTATCTAGAGTCCATAGGTGAAGCAGCCCGTCCTCTAAGAGGGGGTAAAACTTAAGCTACTGCTAAAGCTGGGCGATAGTTTGTATTGTTTGCGTTTAAGCAATTGTGAGCCGTGTAACCGAAGTGCTCAGTCGGACATGCAACCAAAAGCCACCTACTCCTGTCGAAACCAGGTCAGCCCCATAAAGGTTTAGGAGTGTATTATAGCGGTTTATTCGTTTATTTTGGATTTAATAATACGTGAAAGTTCGCTACAGTTATTAATTTTTTGTGTGAATGTCAGATTATCTTGAAGAAGGATATTAACAAAAGCAGAACCAACAATAACACCATCAACACCCTTGGCTTTCTCTTTTGCGGTTTTTTCATTAACACCAAAGCCAACATATACTGAGGTATCACTATGATTTCTTATTGAATGTATCACACCACTTAAATCTTCAGACTTCCCTGCACCCGTAATTCCCGTATAAGCAACCAGATAGATGAACTTCTTCGCATTTAAAACCACTTTTTTTATACGCTCATCACTATCTGTTGGTGCCACAAAACTAATATTAGCAATATCATTTTTCATAAAATCATTATGATAAAGCAGAGCTTCTTCATGCGGTAAATCAGGAATAATCATGCCACTTACATGTAAGGATTTGGCTGTAGCTAAAAGCGTGGACATATCACGTTGATAAAAAGGATTAAAATAACCCATCCACAAGGTGTCAACTTCTTTAGCAATTTTTTCAGACACACTTAAAAGATCTTGAAATTTAAAACCACGTTCAAGGGCATGAAAATTGGCTTTTTCAATAATAGGACCATCAGCAACAGGATCTGAAAACGCAACACCTAGTTCGATAGAATCAACACCATTTTCACCAAGTGCCAGCGCAAGGTCTGTTGTAAAATTTAAATCGGGATATCCTGTAGTAATATATGCTACTAAGTGCTTCAAATGTGCTCCAAGTCTGGGGATTTTAATAGAGAAAAATTTATTTTTGTCAGCTGATTATCAAATTTTAGGTCATCTTGCCATGTCATATAAAAATCATTTATTTCTAACATCCAATTGATTACTTCATCATTGACAGGTGTATCTAGCAGACGCATCTCTTCTAAAATATCCTCAACAAAAGTTGATAAACGCGTCATTGGTTCTAGTTGCAAGAAGCCTGATGCTGATTTAATATTATGAAAAATACGAAAAAGTTCATCTACACTACGCTTATAACGATCAGCACTTTGCAAATCCATAATCAGCATTTCCATCACATCAATCATCATGGCATAATGGTCTAAAAACTCATCTATAATCTCAAAATCAAAGTTTTCTTCTAAATCACGTCTTACGCCCATAAAATAGTTCTCCTAATACAGGGCATCTCTAAAGTTTTTAGAGGTGCCCTACATTGAATTATAGCGGTTTTTTAGTTAAAATCCTTCTATCAAACCTCTAGGTAAATTATATGACAAAAAAATTAACTATCTCTACGATTATTAAATCAAAAAATGAACGTAATCTTACAATGATTACTGCTTATGATGCACTCTTTGCTAAATTATTTGACCCTATTGCGGATATTATTCTTATTGGGGACAGTCTCAATATGAGTTTTGGGGGAAAGTCAGATACCTTAAGTATCACTCTCGATCAGATGATTTATCATACTCAAGCAGTTTCACAAGGGGCTCAGGACACTTTTTTGATTACTGATATGCCTTTTGGGACATATATTACAAAAGAGCGCGCCCTTGAATCAGCACTCAAAGTCTATCAAGAGACCCAAGCAGATGCCATTAAGATAGAAGGCGGGAGCGATAAAGCAGATATTGTTCAGTATCTAGTCAATAATGGTATCGCTGTATGTGGTCATATCGGTCTTCTTCCTCAATCAGTTCGCGCAGAAGGTGGCTACAAGGTTAAAGGAAAAGATGATGAGAATGCACGAAGTCTTATTGAAGATGCTAAAGCCATTGAAAAAGCAGGTGCCTTTTGTATTGTAGTCGAAGGGGTTAAAGCTCCTGTTGCTACAGAAATTGCACAAAACGTGTCAGTTCCTGTTATCGGTATTGGCGCTGGTAATGGTGTTGATGGGCAGGTCCTTGTTTTTTCAGATATGCTAGGATTATTTGAAGAATTTACTCCCAAATTTGTAAAAAAATATCTTGACGGTGCAGGACATGTGAAAAATGCCCTACGCAACTATAAAAAAGAGGTAGAATCGGGTGCATTTCCAGATGATATGCATACATATTAAGAGGCTTATGCTATATTTATGCTAATAAATAAAAATGAGAGACTATGCAACGTTTAGTAGAAATTGAAAAATTTACCAACGATGAGACTGTGGAAGTTTCTCTACGTCCTGATGGATGGATTGACTATATCGGGCAACCTCAGCTTAAAAAGAATCTTGGTGTTTTTATTGAAGCTTCTAAAAAACGAGGAGATTCACTTGATCATGTTCTATTTTATGGTCCTCCTGGTTTAGGTAAAACAACATTAGCACTTATTATTGCTAGTGAAATGGATTCAAATATTAAAGTAACTGCCGCACCGATGATAGAAAAAAGTGGTGATTTGGCGGCTATACTCACAAACCTTGAAGAGGGTGATATTCTTTTTATTGATGAAATTCACCGTCTCTCTCCTGCTGTTGAAGAGATTCTTTACTCTTCAATGGAAGATTTTCGCCTTGATATTATTATTGGGAGTGGTCCAGCAGCGCAAACAGTTAAAATTGACCTACCACGATTTACTCTTATTGGAGCAACTACACGTGCAGGTATGCTCTCTAATCCACTTCGAGATCGTTTTGGAATGAGTTTTCGAATGCAGTTTTATAGCACTGAAGAGCTCTCTTTGATTATCTCTAAAGCGGCAGATAAACTTACTAAGCCTATTGAGCAAGAAGCTTCTTTTGAAATTGCAAGACGTTCACGAGGAACACCTCGTATTGCCTTACGGCTCCTACGCCGTGTACGTGATTTTTCTGATGTTGCTGATGAAAATTCTATCTTACATGTAAGATCAAAATTTGCATTAAATGAACTTGGAATAAATGCCCATGGCTTTGATGAGATGGATATTCGATTACTTCAACTTCTCATCTCTGCTAAAGGTCGCGCTATAGGTCTTAGCACTCTAGCTGCTGCACTTAGCGAAGATGAAGGAACAGTAGAAGATGTTCTCGAACCCTATCTTCTCGCTAATGGTTATCTTGAGCGTACTGCTCGAGGACGTATTGCTACTCATAAAACCTATGATATTTTAGGTTATGCTAGCCCAAATCAAGAACAAAGTTTATTTGAATGAAATCACAACACTTTTTACTCGCCTTGTTTATTGCCGCTCTCTTTGGAGTTTATATTCTCTATAAGCCTTTTTTATTAACAATTACCATTGCGGCACTTTTAGCTGTTTCGACCTCAGGTATTCAAAAATTATTTCTTGATTTAACAGGCTCTAATTTTTTAGCATCAGCACTCTCAAGTATCCTTTTAGCCCTACTTTTCTTTGCTCCATTAGGTTATTTTTTAGCTACTTTAACTATTATGCTAAATGATATCAACCCTACAGACCTAGATATCATCTATCAGAAAATTCTTTTATGGGTTTCAAATATTCCTCCTGATTTTGAAATTATCAAGGGGCATTTAGAAGATTTACTCAGCGCTTCCACAATCCAAGAATCTGCTACAAAAGCTGTTGCTGCAGCGACAACTATAGGAAAATATAGTGCACACTTTCTAAAAAATGCATTCTTAATTATTGTTTTTTACTTTTTTGCTCAATATCACGGACGCTATATTTTCGCATTTTTTAAAGAGGTTATTCATCTTAAGCAGCAAGACACAACACAGTTAAGTTATGAACTCTCTTCTGTAATGAGTGTTGTCTTTTACTCTATCATTGTAACAGCAATGTTTGAAGGAGCTCTTTTTGGTATTGCTGTCTCTTATTTTGGTTATAACGGTCTTCTTTTTGGAATTATGTATGGCTTTGCTTCACTCTTGCCTGTAATTGGTGGTGCGCTTATGTGGGTACCTTTTATGGTGTATGAATTGGCCATCGGAAATACTATGAACGCCATTATCATTGCCTTATACTCTATTATTGTCATCTCTATTGTTGCGGATACTTTTATCAAGCCTCTGATTATTAAATGGATTAATGATAGGTTTGTTAGGGCAACAACAAAAATGAATGAGCTACTTATCTTCTTCGCTATTATCGCTGGACTTACAACTTTTGGTTTTTGGGGTATGATTTTAGGACCTGCCATTACTGCCTTTTTCTTAGCTATATTAAAAATTGTAGGGCGTCAAAGTGACTCTTGGGAACATCGTCTAAAACGCTAAGGTCACTTTTTAGACACTAATTATTGTTATACTTTTATCATTAAAAGGACTTTTATGCAAACAAAATTATTTTTACTTTCACTCACTTTTTTACTTATTTTTAGTGGCTGTGGAAAAATTGAAGATGAAACGGCTGGAACTATTGAGTATGAAAATGAAAACTATGATCCCAATCAAAACAATACCTGCTATAGTGATCAAGAAAACAGTGCAGGATGTTTTGGAGAAAAACAAAAATTTGGTGATGAATATATAGATAATGGTGTATGGAGTCTTTATGGAAAAAGTGATAATTATATACTCTACTATGACAAATATATTTTAGGTTATCAACTTATAAGTGATGGGACAGTAAAACAGCGTAGAGATACACAAGCATATTATTTTAGTGCTCTTATGGCGTGGGGTGTAAATAATGATGGTTCAAAACTAAGCATTAATCCTGTCAATTCTTTTACAATTACTAGCAAGCTAACAGGAAGTTGTTACAAAGTTACTGCAACAGACGGAGATACCTACCGTATGTGCAATGAAGATACTATTGATGATAATACTGCTAGTAATAGCTCTGGCTATTATGGTAGTGAACTCAAGTTTGGCAATAATACTTATGGAGATTATACAGCTGTTGGTTCATGGAATATAAATGGAACAAACATTGATCTTGATGAAAACGGAACTACATCTACTGGTGGAGAATGGGGACTTAGTAGTGATGCTAAACGTCTCAGTGTTGATGGTATTGATTATCTAGCATACCGTTATCCTGATAATAACACTCTAGAAGTCTTTATTATGCAAGGTGACTATGCGATTGATAAAGTAATATTAGAAAAACTCTAATAGTTTTTTCAAGACTTAGCATCTGCCAAAGTCAAACAAAAAAGTACCTCTTTCTTCTTTACATGTAAGGCATTAACCGCTTGAGTTAATGTCAAACCAGTTGTAATAATATCATCAACTACAATGACATACTCTTCTTTAAAATCCTTACATGTAAAGTCTCTAGGATGCATTAGACGATACTCGTAGTTTTTACCTGAATAAGTCTCACTATTTTTTGCACGAAGTATATTAATTCGAGGTTTAATACTCTTACATGTAAGTCTATGATTCAGTAAGGCTGTATGAGAATAGCCATGTTTAACATGGTCATCAACAGCGATAGAACAGATAGTATCTTCAAACTCAAAGTTATCAGCAAATTTTTTAAAAGCCAAATCAGCTAAAATATTGTAGATATAAAAACCGACATCTGTA
>JAYEPE010000359.1:0-29684 GCA_034723735.1 Campylobacterota bacterium
CCCAGGAACCAAGGGTGGCGGTGGAAAAACTATCATCGGTTCGTATAACCTTTTTATGGGTTATGTTCATATTGGGCATGATGTTATTATTGGAAATCACTGCATTTTAGCTAATGCAGCAACTTTGGCAGGACATGTTGAAGTGGGTGATTACGCTGTTATTGGCGGAATGACACCGATACATCAATTTGTACATATTGGTGACTATGCAATGATTGGAGGTGCTTCAGCTGTTGCACAGGATATTCCTCCCTATTGTATGGCAGAAGGTAATCGTGCTAATTTACGAGGGCTAAATCTTACAGGCCTTCGTCGTAAAGTTGAACGTGATGATATTAATGCACTTAAAAGTGCCTATCGAGATCTCTTTGAATCAGGGCAACCTTTAAAAGAGAGTGCAGCCTACCTTGTAGAAAATAGCAATAACCACCATGTTGTGGCATTGTGTAACTTTATATTAAAAACCAAACGTGGCATTCCGTTTGAGAGGAAAAACTAATATGATCCATAGAAATTGTAGCTTTTGTGACGCAAGTGAAAGCGAAGAAAATCCTTTAATTGCAGGTAACAGTGTATATATTTGTAAAAACTGTGTATTTTCAGCTTATAAAATCATGTTTGGTGATCAAGAAGAGTCTGTAGAGCTTCCGTCGGGTATGAACGCCGAACTTATGATTCCTAAAGAGATTAATGCTTTTTTAGGTGATTATGTCATTGGTCAAGAAAATGCACGAAAACTTCTCTCTGTCGCAGTTTATAATCACTACAAACGTATTTTTAAAAGTCAGAATATTGAAGATGATGAGACTGAAATTGCAAAATCTAATATTTTACTTATTGGACCAACAGGTAGCGGTAAAACTTTAATGGCGCAAACCATTGCGCGTATTTTAAACGTACCCTTAGCCATAGCAGATGCTACAAGCTTAACAGAAGCAGGGTATGTAGGCGAAGATGTTGAAAATATTTTAACAAAGCTTCTTCAAGCAGCCGATGGTGACGCAGAAAAAGCGCAGCAAGGTATTGTTTTTATTGATGAAATTGATAAAGTATCTCGTATGAGTGAAAATCGTTCTATTACCCGTGATGTTTCAGGAGAAGGGGTGCAACAAGCTCTTTTGAAAATTATTGAAGGCGCGGTTGTTAATATTCCACCAAAGGGCGGGCGTAAACATCCAAACCAAGATTTTATTCAAATAGATACTTCGGGTATTTTATTTATCTGTGGGGGTGCTTTTGATGGGCTTAATGATATTTTAGAGAAAAAACAGGGCAATAATATCCTTGGTTTTGGTCATGATAAAAAGAGTAAGGCTGAGAAACAAGCAAGTTTTAATAACGTTGAACCTGATGATTTAATTCATTATGGTCTTATACCTGAACTTATTGGTCGTCTTCCAATTATCGCTTCACTCAATGAGATTAGTGAAGAGGATATGATTCATATCCTTACTGAACCTAAAAACTCACTCGTTAAGCAATATACAAAACTTTTTGCTATTGATAATGTTCAACTCACTTTTGAAGATGATGCACTTAAAGCCATCGCACATAAAGCCAATGATCGTAAAACAGGAGCACGGGGACTACGTGCTATTCTTGAGGAAAATATGATTGATATTATGTATGAACTTCCTGAATATGAAGAGTATGAGATTATTATTACTGCTGAAGTCATCACTGATGGTGAAAAACCCATCTTTATTAAAAATAACAATAAAAAAATAGCTTAGGATTTCCACTATGATCTTTAATAAAATTATCGGCCTTTTTTCCAATGATCTTTCTATCGACTTAGGGACTGCAAATACCCTTGTTATTGCTAAGGGTCATGGCATTATTATTAATGAACCTTCTGTTGTTGCTGTCAGAACAGAGCGTTATGGACAGCAGCGTGTTTTGGCTGTAGGACATGAGGCCAAAGAGATGGTCGGTAAAACTCCAGGAAATATTAAAGCTATCCGTCCTATGAAAGATGGAGTAATTGCTGATTTTGATATGACAGAGAAGATGATTCGAAAGTTTATTGAAAAGGCACATGGTCGCTCATCATTAATTAGTCCACGTATTATCATCTGTGTTCCTTATGGATTAACTCAGGTTGAGCGTAAAGCTGTTCGAGAGTCAGCACTTTCAGCGGGGGCACGAGAAGTTTTCTTAATTGAAGAACCAATGGCAGCAGCTATTGGTGCAGGTATTGATATTCGTGAGCCTCAAGGTAACTTGGTTGTTGATATTGGAGGGGGAACAACAGAAATTGGTGTTGTCTCTCTTGGTGGATTAGTCCTTTCAAAGTCTATCCGTGTTGCAGGAGATAAAATTGATTTATCCATCACAAACTATGTCCGTAAAAAATATAATCTTCTTATCGGTGAACGTGTCTCTGAGGAGATAAAAATCAATATTGGAACTGCGCTGACACTTGATAAAGAGTTGACGATGACGGTCAATGGTCGAGATCAAGTTGAAGGACTATTAAGTTCTATCGAACTTACTTCAGAAGATGCACGAGAGGCAATGCGTGAGCCTCTTAAAGAAATTGCAGAGGCACTTCGTAATGTTTTAGAACAGATGCCACCTGATTTGGCAGGTGATATTGTGAATCATGGTATTATTTTAACAGGTGGGGGTGCTTTGATTCGTCAACTTGATAAGTACTTATCAGACCTTGTTAAAATTCCTGTTTTTGTTGCAGATGAACCTCTACTTGCTGTTGCCAAAGGTACTGGTCGCGCACTCGAAGAGATTGATTTGCTGCAAGAACTCTTTGAAAATGAATAGAGAACGTTTTAGCTTTTTCTTATTTATAGCACTTCTTATAAGTGCTATTTACTACTCAAAAACCTTACAGACTCCTTTTATAAATCTTTCTCATAGTATTAAATCATTTTACCATCAAAGTACACAAGATCTCTCTGAATTAATTGATATGCATTTTGGACAAGCTCAGAAGATTGCCATACAAAGCAAAGAGATTGAAGAGCTCAAAAAAAACCATCTTCTTAGTCATCAATTTGCTTCAGAATTGACAGCACTTTTCCAGCAGTACAATACCTCGCTTAGCATAGAACCTGAAATTGCACTTGCGCGATCTCTTTCGTATGCTAATTTTGGTGATATCTCCAAGGTATGGCTGGATTTTCCTGAGTTTAATCGCTCTAAGATTTATGGCTTGAGTCATAATGAGCTAGCAGCGGGTATAGTTGTTGCACGTCAAGGTAAGCCATTGGCACTTTTAAATATTGACCGAAAAAGTGCTTACGCTGTTTTTGTAGGTTCTTCAAAAGCACCTGGAATTGCTCATGGAAACGGAATAAAAGAGCTTATAATAGAGTATATTCCAACCTATAAAGAGATTAATGTAGGGGATGAAGTCTTAACCTCAGGATTGGATCAGCTTTTTTTCCCAGGTTTAAAGGTGGGAAAAGTTGTTGCTATCAATAAAGCACAAGGCTATCAAAATGCAGTAGTCCTTCCCTATTATGATGCAACAAACCCTGAATTTTTTCATGTTATTAAAAGTGTACGATGAAATATATTAGTATATTACTAGTAACTCTTTATCTGCTTAGAGCTGAAAATTCTCTTTCAATAGGAGCAGGACCTTATATCCAAACACAACCTTATGCAAATACGGACGCTTTTATTTTACCAAGCCCTGTTGTCTTTTTAGAATATGAGATGTTTTATGTGCGATGGTCACAAATGGGAGTGTATTTCTATGGTGGAGACAATTGGGGTTTTTCTCTTATGGCACAACCACGTCCTTATGGTTATGAATCCGAAGATAGCAAGATTTTAACAGGAATGGATGCGCGAAAAAGTAGCTGGGAAGGGGGTCTCTCTCTTGCTGGTAAAAATGATTTTGGTTTTGCTGAGATTGTATATGCACATGATTTATTAAACAGTACAAATCGTGGACTTATACGTGCTGAAGTGGGTACAAAAGTTAAAAAAAAGCAATGGACTTTTGTACCTAGCTTTATGCTGTTTTGGTTTTCACAAGGATTTAATGATTATTATTATGGTGTTCAAGAAGATGAAAGTACAGCTACCCGAATGCAATACCATCCTAATGCAGGTCTTAACGCAGCACTTCAGACGTATATTAACTATCAATTCACATCAGAGTGGGGAATACTTAGTAATTTCCGTGTAGATTACTTAAACTCTACTATTGCAAATAGTCCCATTGTTAGTGATAATTATATCTTTTCAGGAATGATTTCACTTCTTTATACTTTTGAATTATAAGTCTTACATGTAAGAATGGCTGATTCATGCAATCTTATTTGTATGCAATAATAATGATGTTATTTCAGAATGAATCGGCCGTGTACATGCAAGATAATTATTATCCCTTTTTAAGTGCCTCACGGCTATAATAATAAAATTTTTTAACTCAAGGGACTTCATGCCAAAACGCGACGATATTAAAACCATTTTACTTATTGGATCAGGTCCTATTGTTATCGGACAGGCATGTGAATTTGACTATTCAGGTACACAAGCTGTTAAGACACTCAAAGAGCTTGGTTATCGCGTTGTTCTTATCAACTCTAATCCAGCTACTATTATGACAGACCCTGAATTTGCAGACCGCACCTATATTGAGCCAATAAGAGAAGACATTATTGCTCAAATCATCAAAGATGAAAAAGTTGATGCAATTTTACCTACAATGGGTGGTCAGACAGCACTCAATGCGGCTATGAGCATGCATGAAAAAGGGATGCTTGATGGCATTGAATTTTTAGGTGCAAACCCTGAAGCTATCCATAAAGGTGAAGATCGTCTTGCTTTTAAAAAGGCGATGATAAAAATTGGTATGGACTTACCTCATTCACGCTATGCGTATAACATGGATGAAGCTTTAGCTGCTGCTGAAGAGATTGGATTTCCAATTATTATCCGTGCCTCTTTTACACTTGCTGGTGGTGGATCAGGTGTTGCTTATAATATTGATGAATTTAAAATACTCGCCCAACGTGGGCTTGATGAAAGCCCTGTAAGTGAAATTCTAATTGAAGAGTCACTTTTAGGTTGGAAAGAGTATGAGATGGAAGTTATTCGTGATAAGGTGGATAACTGTATTATTATCTGTTCTATTGAAAACTTTGATCCTATGGGTGTTCATACTGGTGATTCTATCACTGTAGCTCCTGCGCTTACACTTACAGATAAAGAGTACCAACGTATGCGTGATGCTTCTTTTGATATTTTACGTGAAATTGGCGTGGATACAGGGGGTTCAAACGTACAGTTTTCAGTTGATCCTAAAACAGGTCGTATGATTGTTATCGAGATGAATCCTCGTGTATCTCGTTCATCCGCACTTGCCTCAAAAGCAACAGGTTATCCTATCGCAAAAATTGCTACACTTTTAGCTGTTGGCTATACGCTTGATGAACTTGAAAATGATATTACAGGTACGCCAGCTAGTTTTGAACCAGTTATCGATTACATTGTTACAAAACTTCCACGTTTTACCTTTGAAAAATTCCCTGAAGCAGATTCAACACTTAGTACAGGTATGAAATCAGTTGGTGAAGTTATGGCAATTGGTCGAACTTTTAAAGAGTCAATGCAAAAAGCACTCTGTTCACTAGAGACTGATTTGTCTGGTTTTGACAGTGTTGCAGGTGATGATGAATTTATCCGTCATGAAATCCGCCGTCCTAATGCAGAGCGTATGCTCTATGTAGCTGAGGGTTTTCGTCGCGGTATGACTCTTGAAGATATCTTTGCCTTATGTAAAATAGATCCATGGTTTTTATATCAACTTGAAGAACTTGTCGCTTTTGAAAAAGAGATTGACATGGATATTTTAAATGACGAGGTACGTTTTAGAGAAGCTAAAACTTATGGTTTCTCTGATAAGAAAATTGCTGAGTGTATTAGTAAAAACTGCCCAGCATCTCAAAGTGAAAATGATATCTACGCAGCACGTAAACGTCTTGGTATCTCTCTTGAGTATAATGAAGTTGATACTTGTGCAGCTGAATTTGAAGCTTTAACTCCTTATCTATACTCAACAACAAATATCACAAAATTTGATAATATTCCTTCACGTGTAAGTGATAAACGCAAAGTGATGATTTTAGGGGGAGGGCCTAACCGTATTGGTCAGGGTATTGAGTTTGATTACTGTTGTGTTCATGCTGCATTTGCACTTAAAGAGATGGGTATAGAGACTATCATGTATAACTGTAATCCTGAAACTGTTTCAACGGATTATGATACTTCTGATGTGCTTTACTTTGAGCCTATTGATTTTGAACATGTACGCGAAGTGATAGAGCACGAGCAACCAAATGGTATTATTGTTCACTTTGGAGGACAAACACCTCTAAAGCTTGCAAACCCTCTTACTGCCATTGGTGCTCAGATTGCAGGAACTCCTGCCAAAGTAATAGATTTAGCTGAAGATAGAGAAAAATTCTCTGCTTTTGTAGTTGAAAACGGCTTGAAACAGCCAGAAAATGGTATCGCAACAAACAAAGAGCAAGCTGTTAGCGTTGCAACAACATTAGGCTATCCCGTTCTTGTACGCCCTTCTTTTGTACTTGGTGGTCGTGCTATGCGGATTGTATATAATGAAGATGAGCTTCGTCAATATATGGACGAAGCAGTATCTGTGAGTAATGATGCGCCTGTTCTTGTAGATAAGTTTTTAGACCAAGCAGTTGAGCTTGATGTTGATGCAATTTGTGATGGCAGTGATGTTTATATAGGTTCTGTTATGCAACATATCGAAGAGGCAGGTATTCATTCAGGCGATAGTGCCTGTTCCCTCCCTCCGCTTAATCTTACCGCTGATATCCAAGCACAAGTAGAACAACAAACTAAGGTTATCGCTCTTGGTTTAGGTGTTGTTGGACTCTTAAATATCCAATATGCAATTTATCAAAATGAGGTTTATCTTATCGAGGTAAATCCTAGAGCCTCACGAACCGTTCCTTTTGTTTCTAAAGCAACAGGAATGCCTTTAGCTAAGGTTGCAACACGTGTTATGATGGGTGACCCACTCCGTAGTGCTCTAAAATTCTATGATAATTATAATATCGTTAAAGAAGAAGATGGTATCTTAAAGCCACGTCTTAAAAATCATGTTTCACTTAAAGAAGCAGTTTTTCCTTTCAATAAACTCTATGGCGCAGATTTAGTTCTTTCACCTGAGATGAAATCAACGGGTGAAGTTATGGGTATCAGTGCAAACTTTGGTATCAGTTTTGCAAAGAGTCAGATGGCTGCTGGTAATATTATTCCTACTGAGGGTACATGCTTTTTATCTTTTATTGAGATGGATAAACCTCATGCAGTGGAGATTGCACGTGGTCTTCATGAGCACGGATTTAAGCTTGTTGCAACACGTGGAACACAAGCCATTATAGAAGCGGCAGGAATTCCTTGTGATGTGGTTCTTAAAATTTCTGAAGGTCGTCCTAATATTGAAGATTTAATGAAAAATGGTGACATCTCTATGGCTATTAATACTTCAGATAATAATACTGCTAAAAAAGATGCTGTTATTATCAGACAGATTGTATTACGTCGCAATATTCCTTACTTCACAACACTCAGTGCTGCTCGTGCTACTATTGATGCCTTATCACAAATGCGTGGCAATAGTAATTGGAATCATCCAAGAGCCATTCAAGATTTTCTTGCACAGTAATGGACTCTAAAGCACTTTACCTAGTTCAAACCGATACAACTGTCGGTTTCCTTAGCCAAGATAGTGCTAAACTTTCAAAAATAAAGAATCGTCCCAAATCAAAAACTTTTGTTAGTGTTTTTACTAACTTTAAGACCTTTAAAGAAAAAAAGCGACGCATTGCAAATAAGTATAAAGCTTATATACGCGCTGCCAAAGAGACAACATTTGTAAGCAAAAACAGAGCTTCACGTATTGTCAAATCTGAGCTACATTCGCAATTTTTACAATCTTTTGGCTGGTTTTTTTCAACTTCTGCTAATCAAAGTGGTCAAGTTTTTAATGAAACTTTTGCGAGAAATTCTACAGAGATTATTGTTGAAGATAGTTACGGATTTCACGAGAGCAGACCGTCAACAATCTTAAAACTCTCCCCTACAAGAAAGGTGAAATTACGATGAGCAAAGTAGTTCAAGCCTTTTTAATTGGCAGTGTTATTACTTTTATCTTAGATTTTCAATTTTTCTTAGGTATTAAACTTCACTATCTTGATTATTATGAAATTGATGAATATTACAATATCTTATTTGCTGATCATCAAAACTTACTTTATCTTATTCCTCTTGTTATTCTTACAGGTTTAGTTACTATGTATATAAATAGTACAAAGTTTATCTTGTCTGTTTTAGGAGTAGTAACAGCTATTACATTGCTTGTATTTATCCCCTCTATTGGTGAACGTGTTGGGGCATATGTATTACAAAAGGATAATGTTCGCTATGAAGATGCTCGTTATATCTATAAAGGCACACTTTACTATGAAGGACGCTATAAAATCACTCTTTTTGATGATGAGTTACAGCGTCTTATTACACTTGATAAAAAGGATTTAAAAGAATGAAACATATTTCAACTATTGGCTCAGCAGTACTTTTAGGAAGCGTGGGTATTAGTGTTATGAGTGTACTTACTGGATGTACTGCCGAACAAGAAGAACCAGCTAACCGTTTTCTTGTTATTGAACAACTTTCAAATGGAAAATATGAGGTAGTCGAAGAGACTCCAACTGAGGGTCCTAGTCGCGCAATTATTCGTGAACGTGATGAAAATGGAAAGATCACAGAACGTTTTATGAATGAAGATGAGATGAAAGCACTTGCCCAACAAGAGTACGATAAGATGGAATCAGGAGAATCTGAACTCAATCAAGCACCGAGTGGTGACGCGGGTATGGGACTAGCAGGAACTATCTTAGCTGTTGCAGCAGGTTCACTTCTTGGAAACATGATTGGTAATGCTTTAATGGGCAATAAAAACTTTCAACGTAATGCCAATAATGTCAATAAATCAGCCTATCATAAGTCTAAAACTTCAGGTGCTTCAGGAACCAAAAGTAAAACTAAAAAAAGCTTTTTTGGAGGTTCAAAAACAGGAACATCCAATACTAAAAGTGGCTCATATGGAGGTTAAAAGATGGTAACACTACAAAGCATTAAGCCTATTAATGATGAAACACTTGAGGGGCTTGGTTTTACATGGCATACTGATAGTGATGGCTCAAAATATGTTTCTGATCAGCTTTTACATGTAAGCGATGCAGAGGCAGAGGCGTATTACGAAGCAGCAAATACTCTCTATGATATGTATGTTGAAGCAGCTGATTATGTTATTGAAAATGACCTCTTTTTTGAGCTTGGTATCCCTTTTAATCTGATTGAGAGTATCAAGAAAAGCTGGGAAAATGATGTTCATTGGCATATTTATGGGCGTTTTGATTTCTCTGGTGGGATTGATGGTGCTCCGATTAAACTAATTGAATTTAATGCAGATACACCTACAGGTCTCTTTGAAAGTGCTATCTTGCAGTGGGCACTTCTCAAACATAATGATATGGATGAAGCACGTCAGTTTAATAATATCTATCAAGCTATTGCAGAAAACTTTAAACGTCTGATTACTCTCTATGATGACACTGATACTTTTGATGAAATTTATGATGGTTGGAAAATTCTTTTTTCATCTGTTGAAGGTGATGATGAGGAAGAGACCACTACAAGACTACTCCGTCAAATTGCCACAGATGCAGGTTTTGTAACAGGATTTGAATTTTTACAAAATACAGGCTTTGATGAAGAGGGTATTCACGATACTAATGATAATCCTTATGAATATTGGTTTAAACTCTATCCTTGGGAAGATATAGGAAGCGATGAACCTGAATTAGCTGTAATGCTTAATGAGATTATGAATAAACAACAAGCTATTATTCTTAATCCTGCTTATACTTTACTTTTTCAATCAAAAGGGATGTTAAAGATTTTATGTGATCTTTTTCCAGATTCACCGTATCTTCTTAATACCTCATTTGAACCTCTCTCTGGTGCTTATGTAGAGAAACGTGTTTTTGGACGTGAGGGAGCAAATACTAAGATAGTTGATGCTGATGGAAAAACACTATCACAAACAGATGGTCCATATGGAAATTATAAAGCTGTCTATCAAGAGTATGTAGAGTTTATGCAAGATACACATGGTGAATCATATCAAGCAGGTGTTTTCTTCGCTTATGAAGCTTGTGGATTAGGTTTTCGACGTGGTGGGAAGATAATGGATAATATGAGTAAGTTTGTAGGACATGTTTTAGTATAGGCTTACATGTAAATAAAGTAAAAAATTGAATGGAAATAATGCAGGTTAAATCACTCATCATCGATATTGCTAAAACTCGACTTGTAGATATTGCATTTGATGTTGAGCGCTCTTTAGCTTTAGTAGGTCAAAGTGGCAGTGGAAAATCTTTGACACTTAAAGCACTTCTTGGTATGTTACCCGAATCAATGGAGTTAGAGCTTGATATTGAAGCCTCTTTTAAATTGATACGAGGTGAAACTATTGCTTTTGTGCCTCAAAATCCATTCACAGCACTCTCACCTTTGACAAAAATAAGAGATCAGTTTTTCATCAAGAATGTGGATTTAGAGTTGCTTTTTAAAAAAGTACATTTAGATATTACTCTGCTTGAGCGTTTTCCTCCGGAACTTTCAGGAGGACAACTCCAACGTGTTGTTATCGCTATGGCTTTGAGTTCCAAGCCAAAATTACTGCTTCTTGATGAGCCTACCACCGCACTTGATCCTAAAACACGAATTGTTATTATTAATTTGCTAAAATCGCTTCAAAAAGAGTTGGGATTTAAGATGCTGTTTGTAAGCCATGATATTGCAAGTGCTTCACAATTATGTGACAGTATCTGCGTGATACGTGAAGGCTCTGTACAAGAGCAGGGTGCGATGCAAAGTGTGATTCAAAATCCACAACAAGAATATACTAAACGACTGATAGAAGCTAGTTTTTCACAAAGGGAATTTCGAGTATGATACGTGCATTATGGACATTAGTGATATTGGGTTTAATTGTCATTGTGAGTGCGAGTGCTTACTTTTTATATCAATTTGGTCATGAGACGCAAAAATTGGTTAATTATAAACCTAATCAGACCACACGTATTTATGACCGTCATGGAGAGTTGATTGCAAATATATTTAAAGAAGAGCATCGTATTTATGCCTCATTTGATGAGATGCCACCACGTCTTATCGAAGCACTTCTTGCGATAGAAGATACGATTTTTTTTGAGCATCCTGGAATTAATATTGATGCTATAGTTCGTGCTATTATAAAAGATATTAAAGCGCAAAAACTTGTTGAAGGTGCTAGTACAATTACACAACAATTAGTTAAAAATACACTCTTAACACGAGAAAAAAAGATATCTCGTAAAATTAAAGAGGTACTTTACTCTCTTAAAATTGAGTATGAATTGAGTAAAGAAGAGATTTTAGAGCGCTATTTAAATGAGATCTATCTAGGTCATGGATATTATGGAGTTAAAACTGCTTCTTTAGGCTATTTTCGTAAAGATCTTGATCAGCTAAGCTTAAAAGAGATGGCAATTATAGTGGGTCTGCCTAAGGCACCAAGTTATTACTCGCCTACAAAAAACTATGAGATGGCATTAGGGCGTGCTAATCGTGTGATTTCACGTATGCATACCCTTGGATGGATTGATGCGCAAATGTATCAAGAAGCAACCTCTGAACGACCTATAGTTTATAATGATACACTGACAAAAAATAAGGCACCTTATGTTGTAGATGAGGTTGTTCGTCAATTAGGAAAAAAATTTGAAGACCTTCGTTATGGGGGTTATGAGGTAACGACGACAATTGATTTAAAACTTCAAGATGCTGCACGTCAAGGCTTGAAATATGCTTACGATTTGGCTTTAAAGCGTGCTGATGGAAAAAAAGATTTTAATGCTACAAAACTTAATGGAGCTTTAGTGAGTCTTGAGCCTAAAACAGGAGATATTCTTGCTTTAGTTGGTGGTGTAAATTACAAAAAGAGCTCTTATAATCGAGCAACACAAGGTTTGAGACAACCTGGATCGGCATTTAAGCCATTTATTTATCAAGTTGCCTTAGATTTAGGTTACAGTGGGGCAACAGAGTTAATCGATGTAGCTCGTACTTATGAATATGAGAAAAATGGCGAGACTCAAAAATGGCAACCTAAAAATTATGAAAAAGATTATAAAGGTTTGATGTCTTTACGTGAAGCCTTAGTGCATTCACGTAATCTTGCTACTATAAATCTTGTTACAGAAATCGGTTTAAATACGATGCTTAAAGAGCTTAAACAATATGGTATTAAAGACTTACCTCATGATTTGTCACTCTCTTTAGGTTCTATCTCACTATCACCTCTCTCTTTGGCAAAATATTATACGTCATTTGCCAATGAAGGTATTCAGGTTGAGCCTCAATTGATTCGTTCTATTTCAAATCAATATGGTAATAGTGTTGATTTTAAAAGTGAGAAACATACTATTACAACACCACAGCAAGCATATGTAATGACAACAATATTACGTGACGTGGTGACACGAGGAACGGGAAGACGTGCTCGTGTACGTGGTATTGAAATTGCTGGTAAAACAGGAACAACTAATAAATCTATGGATGCGTGGTTTGCTGGTTATTCTCCAACAATTGAGACGATTGTATGGTTTGGTAATGATGATAATACGCCGATGCTTAAATATGAAACGGGTGGACGTGTTTCAGGACCTGCCTTTAGGTATTATTATGAGAAGTTACTTGCTTTATATCCGCAAACAAAACGTAAGTTTGAACAACCAGAAGGTATTATTAGTACAATGCTTAAAGGTAAAAAAGAGTATTTTACTGATATTTCAAAAGCACCACTACTGGAGCATGAATCCGAAGAGTCGGGGTCATTAATTTTTTAAAGGAAGAAAATGAAAAGAGTTATTATAGCCTTGTTAATGTCAAGTGCTCTGTTTGGAGCCTTGTTTGAAAAGGGTAGTAAAAATGTTGGTGTTGCGATGAGTGCTGGAAGTTTCGCAGGAAATAATTATACGATATTAGGTATTAATGCAAGTTATTTTATAGCTGACAATGTTATGACTGGATTTGAGTATCGCGGTTGGCTGGGTAATGACCCAAGTGTGAATGAAGTGAGTGTGCCTGTAACGTATATGGTTCCTTTACATAAAAAATTTTATCCGTATGTGGGTGGATTTTACAGACGTACATTCATGGGTTCTGGTTGGGATGATTATAATGTTTACGGTGCTCGTGCAGGTGTGAGTATGGTTACGAGTGGAAACTCTTATGCTTCATTTGGATGGGTGCAAGAGTATTATGATGGTGATGGAGATAGCTCTAATGGTTATCCTGAAATTGCTGTCGGTATGAGTTTTTGATGCAAGAAGAGCTATTTGAACAGATTAAAGGGGTGTTTAGTGAAAACGAACGCCTTTTTACAAAACTGCATAAGATAGGGCAACAGTATGAAGCTATTGATTTTGATGAGAGTGGTTTGTATCAAGATGAAGAAGATATAGTTGTGCGACGGTGGCATAAGCTCTCAAATAAAATAATTCACTCACTAGAGGATTCATTAGAATCAACAAAGGTGACAATTATTAATACATTAAGCCCTGAAAATTATCTTTTGTCACTTCAATTTCACCCTGAAGATGAAGAGGCAACACCCTTTATATTGGCGATTAACTACGAAAAAGAAGGTGAAGTCTCCATTTTAAAAGATTAGCTAAAGGCTCGATTTAAAGCACTAAAGAGTGCTTTAATCGAGGCGATAGCAATATCTGTATCTCGACCTACACCATAAAATGTTTCATTATCATCAGTTTCAATAGCAATATATGCTACTGCTTTAGCTGATGAGCGTTCACCACAAGAGTGTTCACTGTAAGATTGCAGTGTAAAGGTATGAGGATAATCTTTTATTAAAGATTTTCGACATGCATCAATAGGACCATTACCTTGACCCTCTGCGCGAATCTCCTTATTATGAAATTGATATGTTAGCACTGTGTTAACTGCATTATCCTTCGAACTTGTTGAATTAATGGCTAAATCTACAAAGCTAATATGCTCTTTTTGCTTAAAATATGTCTCTTCAAAGATTTTTAAAATTTCATCAGAATTAAGCTCGCGACCCTCTTTATCAGTAACTCCTTGGACTATACGCCCAATTTCAGGTTGCATCTTTTTAGGTAATTGGTAACCATACTTATCTTCTAAGACGTAGGCTACACCACCTTTGCCTGATTGGGAATTAATACGGATAATACTCTCATAAGAGCGCCCAACATCATTAGGATCAATAGGCAAATAAGGAACTTCCCAAAAATTATCTTTTTTACTTTTTTGATAAGAGAAGCCTTTATTAATTGCGTCTTGGTGCGAACCTGAAAATGCAGTATAAACTAACTCACCAACATAAGGATGACGCACATGTGTATCAATATCGGTACAACGCTCAACAACATTTAAAACATGATTGATATCACTAAAGTCGAGTTTAGAGTCAAGCCCTTGTGTATAGAGATTAAGTGCTAAGGTAATGATATCAACATTTCCTGTACGCTCTCCATTACTCAAAAGTGTCCCCTCTACACGGTCTGCCCCTGCAAGTAAAGCAAGTTCTGTAGCTGCCACAGAAGTACCTCTATCATTATGCGTATGTGTTGATATTAAGACATGCTCACGGTTATCTAAATGCCTACCCATCCACTCTATCTGATCAGCGTAGATATTTGGTGTAGCCATCTCAACTGTTGCTGGTAAATTTATAACAACTTTGCGTTTTTCTGAGATACCCCAACAAGCAGTTACCGCGTTACAAATCTCTGCTGAAAATTCAAGTTCAGTTCCTGTAAAACTCTCAGGTGAGTACTCTAAATCAATATTTCCAACATGACTTTTTTCATATTTTTTGACAAGCTCAACACCTTTTAATGCCAAATCAACAATCTCTTGCTTCTCTTTTTTAAAGACAATTTTACGTTGGGCTACAGACGTAGAGTTATAAAGATGCACAATTGCATTTTTTACACCCTCTAGTGCTTCAAAACTTTTAGCAATAAGATGCTCTCTGGCTTGGACTAAAACCTGAACTGTAACATCATCAGGAATCAAATCTTTCTCAACTAAGGTACGTAAAAAATCAAATTCAACTTTTGAAGCAGATGGAAATCCAACTTCAATAACCTTGAATCCTAGTTGTAGCAAGAGATTAAAAAGTTCAAGTTTCTGTTCTAAATTCATAGGCGTTACTAAAGCCTGATTACCATCACGAAGATCAACACTACACCAGATAGGTGCTTTAGTAATTGTACTGTTTGGCCACTGTCTATCTGGCAAATCAATTTGCGGGTAAGGGCGATATTTGCCCGAACTCATGTTAGTCATGAGATATCCTTTATATAAAACTTGAACAGTCGGTCTTGCTACAGGACGAACTGTTGGCGGAATTATAGCAAAAATTAGTATCGCATAACACGGATTTTGTATTCAATTTTCTTTTTTCAGCTAAAAGTGAAGTAGGAGAGCTACTCCTTCTTTGGAGGCTTTGGGGTAAAGTAGTTGCACTCGGTTGCACTTGATTGTTTAACAACCTGAGAGGGAAAATTTTTAGATTTAAAACCGTATGCTCTGCATCCATGAGGCTGTTTTGGCTCCCAAGTCACAAAATAATAACTACAGCGTAAGCAATTTATGCGTTTCATAACTGCTATTTTACTTCATTATGCTAAAATATTACTATGCAATTCAACGGAAAAATACTTTTTTATAATGAAAGTGACGGCAAAGGTATCATTATTACCAAAGAGCATGAAAAGTATGATTTTCATGTGGGAGATTGGAATGATTTTGAGATTTTTCCTCAAGTAGGACTTGATGTTACATGTAAGATTGAAGATAAGCATATCTATTATATTGCACCAAATAATAGTAGTGATAAATTAGCCACAGATGAAGCTTCAGCAGAAGAAGAGCATGATGACGATAACTCTTTAGCTCTTTGGGAAAAAGATAGAAGCAAAATCGATAAAATTCGCTTATCGGTTAGTGTTAAGGTCTGTGTTGATCAGTATTTTAAACAAATTGAAGATGATATTAATAAGCGCACTGGTTATCGTAATGCCAAACATCATCTTGATTTTCTTAAAATGCGACGTTTTCTTTATACAATGTATAATAATTTAACAGAACTTGATATGCACTTTATTACACCACGTATTAAGATTATGCGTGATGATCTTTTAGAGATGAGTCAGGTTTATGATGACTTCAAATCTAAAGCAACTTACCCTGATATCGCCTTTGAAAAAGTCTTTTTGAATCGTCAAGATGAATATATTATGATTCGCTCTGATGCTGAGGTCTCTTTTGGAAAACTAGGAGGATTGCGTGAAACAGAAGGACGACTTTCTGATGTTATTGGTGAAAAAGAGGAAGTTTTAGAGCGTACCTTACGTATTTCAACACAATTTGATCGTCTTGATGATGAGCATAAAGAACTTAAAAGTGATTATGTTGATACGGTTCATATGATGGCATCTCTTGATGAAGAATATCACCATGATTTAGAGTTGATGTTGGCTTTTGAACAGACGTATAAAGAAGAGTTTTTTGAACGCTTTAAAGAAGCCTCAAGTGCTTATCGAGATCAGATTGTTGGTATTCTTGATGCACAGGCCTTCTTATTTGATGAGCAGTTGTGGATGCAGGCACAACGCTCTCGAGTTATTCAAAGCTTTTTTCAAGAGTCTCATATTCAAGGAGAATATTGCTCTAAAACTTTTTTAAAATATTATCTGAATTCACTCGATCAAGATAAGGTTTCACAAGAACAAAAAGAGCTGTTTAAACTTTATGAGTACCTCGAATCACTGCATCGCACGAGTATTATTGTTCTTGTTGATGATATGGATAAGGTATTTCATTTTAAAGCACTTTTTTCAAAAATAACCATACCATTGGACTCTCAAGTATTTATGGATAGTAAAAAAGCTTTTGCATGGTTACAAAAACACCCAGTCAATCTAGTAATAGTAACACGTAGTCTGGATAAAATAAATGCAGAAAGTTTTATTCATCAGTTTAAAGAAAAAATTGGCTCTCGTGCTAAAACAGTTCTACTTGGGGCAGAAAAAGGTAAGCTTCCTGAAATATTTGATGCCATGATGGATGAAAATATACGAGCAGGGCAGTTTAAAGAAGAGTTAGAAAAATTACTAAAGGATGATAATGGATAAAATATTAGCAATGCTACAGTTGCAACAGCAGTTAAATGATGCTACCAATGGAGAAAATTGGGAAGAGGGTGTGACTAAAAATGGAAAACTCATTAATTGGAAACGTTGCATTTATATGGAATGCGCAGAGATGGTGGATTCATTTGCATGGAAACATTGGAAAAGTATTGCAGCGCAACCTGACTATGATAACTTACAAATAGAAGTGGTAGATGTTTGGCATTTTGTGATGTCCTTGGCTTTAGAGACATATAAAAAGAATATGCTTGGTGATATCGTAACTTTGGCAGAACAGATTTCAGAGATGGATAATTATGCAATTTTATATGATGAGATTGATAATTTTGAATCAGAAAAATTATTAATGATTCAGATAGAATCAGTGATGCGTGATGCCTTAGAAATAAACCTTGGTATGACAAAACTTCTCTTTGATTTCTTTGAACTTGCTCGTATGAGTAAGCTCGATGTTCCAACGCTTTATCGTCTTTATGTTGGTAAAAATATTCTCAATCAATTCCGCCAAGATAACGGTTACAAAGATGGTACTTATGTAAAAGTTTGGAATGGTGAAGAAGATAATGTAGTTATGAAGCGTGTTTGGGAAGAGAATGGCGAGCTTAAGCCTGAAGCACTCTATAAACTTTTAGAAGAAAAATATAGAGATTTATAATTTATAAATCTCAGGGTGTTCTGTTTTCCAACGGCGGTGACACCAAAACCATAGTTTTGGATTTTTGCGAATCATTGCTTCTAGGATGTTAGATTGTTTTTGGGTTGCTTCTAAAATATCTTTTTGTGAATCCTCACTCTGTGCGACTTCGATAGGTTCACTAATCATTACTGTAAAATCTTTGTCATCTTTAGTTACCATCAATATAGGAATAATAATACCATTATATTTACGAGCCAAAAATGCAGGTGCTGCACTCTGACGGGCACTTTTTCCAAAGAAATCAATGCTAATGCCATCACGTTTGCTTGTATTTTGATCAATCATAAGCATTATGGCACGTCTGTTTTTTATGGCTTTAGTAAGATGGCGAACAGCACCTTTTTTCTCAACCATAAGCATATTTTGAATAGATCGAGACTCAATAAGATATCTATCAAAATAGGGATTTGTGAATTTTTTATAAATGGCTGTTGTGGGGGTGATAAGTGAACTTACAGCTGCTGCACCAAGTTCCCAATTACCATAGTGTGCGGAAACAAAGATAATAGGGCGACCTGAGCGTAGGGCTTTATCTGTAATATGTTGATTATGAATTGTTACCAAGTCTGCAATCTCTTCTTTGCTTAAATAGCGATTCTCCATCACTTGCAACATAGAAAGCAGAAGATTTTCATAGCAGTAGCGGCTAATCTCTTCTTCTTTTTTTTCTCCCAAATCATGCCCAAGTGCAAAATGAAGATTTTGTAAAATAACACGACGATGTTTAGCATCAATAGTATAAGCAATCTTGGCAAGGAAGATAAAAAAAGCACGTCGCCATGTATGAGGTAAACGCATTAAAATTAGTTCTAAAAAGCGATAAAAATAGAATAAAATCATAAAAGTTCCTTTGCTTTTTGAGCAATTAAATTAGGCGAAATAGTGCCAATAGAAAAATCATTTTTGTTAATATGTCTAACATCTACAAGTGTATCAGATTCTAGTGCAATATTAATAGGAGTTTCATACATCATACGACTATTTGTTGGTCCAAAAAGTGTAATAGAAGCTCTATTCATTGCCCATGCCATATGAGTGGGTCCTGTATCATTTCCAATAGTAAGTTCGCAATGTCCAATGAAGTTTATAAGTGCTGTTAAATTCATTTTTGGTGCTACTATAACATTATTACAATGATCTGCAATCCACAAAGCATTTTTGTATTCACTATCACTTCCCCAAAGGATATGACATCTGTGCTTTAAAGAGTTGCAAAGAGCTACTATCTGCTCTTTAGGGTAGATTTTACAAGCCCATGATGCACCAATTACGATAGCAATATTTTTCTTTACATGTAAGGAATTTGGGCGTTTTTGTAATTTAAAAAGAGGTTTTTTATTTAAAATATCCTCATCATTAATAGTAAAATCCAGTGCATCTGCCACAACACGACAGTTACGATGAATGATATTTTCTTCATAAGCAATGTTAGTTGTTGTCTTATAAAAAAATGAAGCCAGACTTTCACGAGTAGAGTCTGCATCAAATCCATGAACATTTTTTCCGACAAAACGTGCAACTACAGCTGACTTGATAAGACCTTGCATATCAATAATCGTATCAAAACTACCTAGTTTTTTTAAGTAAGAGATTGTCTCTTTTAAAAGTGTAAAGTTTTTCTCTTTTTTGATTCTTTTAATAGGAACAATGTGCACCTTATGAAGAAGAGGATGATTCTCAATTAAAGGTGCAAAGGCTTCTTCAGTAATCCATTCAATCTGAGCATCTGGGTAATGTCTCTTGATAAGTTGTAGAGCTATACTACTATTAACAATATCACCAAGAGCACTAAGTCTTACAAGTGCGATGCGTTTTAGCCGATTTTGCATCCGAAACTATAGCGCATTTAGGGTATAATCGCGATTATTATATAAAAGGAGCAGTTATGCAAGCACGCGATATGGAAGATTTTTCTCAATCACGAGTAAAGGCACGTGCCTATTTTTGTTACCTTTTTTCTAAAAATATCCCTAATAGACTTCCCTCTGTTTCTGTAGAAAGTGTCACTAGCCGTCTTTTGAACATCAAAGGTGATTTAAAAGAGTGTGAGGGTGTGTATATCCTTAATGAACAGGGTATTCAAGTTACACCAACATTTTTAAATGAGGGTCAACTTGATAGTGATATGGGGCAGGTTCGTTCAAACCGTGCCTATTACTATCGGGCGATAAAAGAGAAACGTTGTACTATAACGGATCCTTACCCTTCTTTGATTACAAAAGAGTTGACAGTAACGGCTTCACAACCAATTTTTGATGAAAAAGAAAATTTACTTTATGTAGCCTGTATAGATATGCCACTTGATGAGGTTTTGAAAATATCAAATCCTACAGCAATGACAAGCACTTTTGGAAAAATTTCACGTTTTACTTATGCTGCTTTCGCTGTTGCTTTGGGGCTTATCTCTTTATTGTTATTTATTAAGTCTCTGGAGTCTTTTGCTGGATTTTTATTTCACTTTGAAGAGATTACAGTTAATGATATCTTTAAATCAACTATTCTCTTAACACTCTCTTTGGCAATATTTGATTTAGTGAAAACTCTTTTTACAGAAGAAGTCTTAGGTTCTGGAAATCATCAAGATGCCTTTGATACCCATAAAACAATGGTGCGTTTTGTGGGTTCCATTATTATAGCTTTAGCAATAGAATCTTTGATGCTAGTCTTTAAATTTGCTATGACCGAACCTGATAAACTACTCTATGCGATGTATATTATCGGAGGGGTCTTTTTATTAATAATAGGACTGGCCATATATATTAAATTAGTAAGTCAAAAAGGTAAATTATGATTGCTATTGTTGATTATAACATGGGAAATCTAGCAAGTGTTAGAAATGCTTTCAAGCTTTTAGGAGAGGAGACTGTTGTTGAGTCTAATCCTGAGCGCTTTAAAGAGTATGATAAATTGATATTGCCAGGCGTTGGTGCCTTTGGTGATGCAATGGAGCATCTGCGTGAGCGTGATATGATAGAAGCTTTACGTGCCTATGCTCAAAGTGAAAAACCTATGCTTGGTATCTGTTTGGGTATGCAACTACTCTTTGAAAGTTCTAGTGAGTTTGGAAATCATGAAGGTCTTGGCTTAATAAAAGGTCATGTGCAAGCGTTTGATACGGCGCGTTTTTCTCATCCTTTAAAAGTACCACATATGGGATGGAATAGAATGTTCACTTCTAAGCATCCTCTCTTTGAAGACTTAGATGAAGCACATTATCTCTATTTTGTGCACTCTTTTCATGTAGTGTGTGATGATGAAAAAGATATTATAGGTGAGAGTGAATATGGCTACCGCTTTACAAGCGCAGTTTCACACAATAATATTATGGGAATTCAGCCACACCCTGAAAAAAGTCATAAAAATGGCTTGAGTATTTTGAAAAACTTCATAGATATATAAGGAAAATAATGGAAATATTACCCGCAGTTGATTTAAAAGATGGCAAGGCAGTTCGCCTAACAAAAGGTGTTATGGATACGGCTAAAATTTATTCAGATTCGCCATGGGAAGTGGTAAAACAATTTGAAGTGATGGGCGCAAAATGGGTACATTTAGTAGATTTAAATGGTGCTTTTGCTGGTGAGCCTAAAAACCTTGAAGAGATTAAAAAAATTCGTGCTAATACTAATGTTAAACTTGAACTTGGTGGTGGTATTCGTGATGAAGAGACAATACAGCGGTATTTAGACTTAGGTATTGATCGTATTATTTTAGGCTCTATTGCTGTTAAAAAACCTGAATTTGTTAAAGAGATGGCAGCTAAATATCCTATTGCTGTAGGTATTGATGCTATTGGTGGTTACGTCGCAGTGGAAGGTTGGGGTGAAGTGAGTGAGATGAAAGCAACTGAGCTTGCTCGTGAATTTGCAAATGCTGGAGTTGAAGCCATTATCTGCACAGATGTTTCTAAAGATGGAACACTCAGTGGTGTAAATGTAGAATTTACCCTTGATATCGCACGCGCTAGTGGAGTTATGACAATTGCAAGTGGAGGTGTTCGTGATGAGAGTGATATCAAGGCACTTCAAGATAGTAATGAGGTTGGCGGAGTTATTATAGGAAAAGCCTTTTATGAAGGTACTATTGATCTTAAAGCTCTTTTTTAAAGAGTTTTAGGATATTATTGTATTAATATTATAAAAATGATTTTTAATCAAAAGGATATGGATTGAAGCTAATAGTTGTTGATGACAGTTCAACCATGAGACGTATTATCAAAAACACATTAGGTCGTCTTGGATACAAAGATATTCTTGAAGGTGAGGATGGGGTTCAAGGATGGGCTGTTTTAGATGCTAATCCTGATACTGGCATGCTTATTACTGACTGGAATATGCCAGAGATGAATGGTCTTGAACTGGTAAAAAAAGTTCGTGCAGATGAGCGTTTTGTAGATTTGCCTATTATTATGGTTACAACTGAAGGTGGTAAGGCAGAAGTTATTACTGCACTCAAGGCAGGTGTTAACAATTATATTGTTAAACCTTTTACTCCACAGGTTCTTAAAGAAAAACTCGGTGCAGTTCTCGGCACTAGTTAATATATGCAGAGTTATTATTATTCTTTAACAGTGAGACCTGCGTCTCACCATGAACTTTTTCATGATTTTCTCTCTGATACGCTTCCTGTAGGTTTTGAAGAACGTGATGATTCTTTTATTATTAGAAGTGAAGATGAACTTGAAACGATGGCATGGGGTATAGAGCAATTTTCTGAGGCCCTACAAAAAGCATTGGCTCAGCCTATTGATGTTGAACTGACTCATGAAAAACTTCAAAATGATGATTGGGTTTCAAAATATCAAGAAAGCATTAGCCCTATAGAAATTTCTCCTTTTTATATTCATCCAACATGGAGTGAACCTAAATCAAATATGATAAACATTGCAATTGATCCTGCACTTGCTTTTGGTACAGGGCATCACCCCACGACGGCTACTTGTTTGCAAGCAATTGCTCAAACAGTTACCAAGGATGCTTGTGTCATTGACGTAGGATGTGGAAGTGGTATTTTGGGTATAGCCGCAGCTAAGCTTGGTGCAAAAGTTGATGCTTGTGATACTGATCCTGTTTCAGTTGAAAATACGCAAGAAAATATAAATTTAAATAAGATAGAATTTCACAAATTATGGGAAGGTTCTGCTATACAAAGCGATCAGCGTTATGATATTGTTATTGCAAATATTGTTGCTGATGTTTTAGTAATGATTGCTCCCGAGTTAAAAAAGATTTTAAAAGACAATGGTACGATGATCCTCTCAGGTATTTTAGATAAATATGAAGATAAAGTGCTAAAAAAATATAGTAATTTTTCTCATCTTGAGCGTATTGTTCAAGATGAGTGGGTTACTTTAATTATTAAAAACTAAGGAAATTGCTGATGAATACACCCGATCCAAAAAAAGATGATAATTTTTTTAATAAAAACCCTTTAATAACTTTTGCTATTTTTTCTATAGTAATCATAATGGTTTTCAAGGCCTTAATTGGTGAGAATGCTGG
Source organism: Campylobacterota bacterium (assembly GCA_034723735.1). Lineage (GTDB taxonomy): Bacteria > Campylobacterota > Campylobacteria > Campylobacterales > Sulfurimonadaceae > S010-53. The sequence goes on from JAYEPE010000359.1 coordinate 23,526, forward strand.
TGTTAATAACTCTATTACGGGCAAACAAAATGTACGTACCCATGAAGTAAGCTATGCAGAACTAAAAAAACTGATTGAAAATAATAGTGTTGAAAAAGTAGCCATTGGTCAGTCACATATTCGCGCCATTGGTGATGACAATGGCATGAAAACCTCTTACATGGCACGAATGGTAGGATTTGATGATACTTTAATTCCTCTACTAGATAAAAAAGGTATTGATTACAGTGGTTTTAGTGAAACAAATTGGTTTACTGAAATGTTTGGATGGCTTTTTCCTTTTCTAATTATTATTGCTATTTGGATGTTTTTTGCAGGTCGAATGCAAAAAAGTATGGGTGGAGGAATCCTTGGAATGGGGAACTCCAAAAAACTTATCAATTCTGAAAAACCTAATACAAAATTTGATGATGTTGCTGGAGCGGACGAAGCAAAAGAAGAAGTTTTAGAGATTGTTGATTTTTTAAAATACCCTGAACGTTATGTAGAGTTGGGAGCTAAAATTCCTAAGGGCGTTCTTCTAGTAGGTTCTCCTGGTACGGGGAAAACACTTTTAGCTAAGGCTGTTGCGGGTGAGGCTGATGTTCCTTTTTTCTCTGTTTCGGGTTCTAGTTTTATTGAGATGTTTGTAGGTGTTGGTGCTGCTCGTGTGCGTGATTTGTTTGAACAAGCTAAAAAAGATGCTCCGTCTATTATCTTTATTGATGAAATTGATGCAATTGGTAAAAGTCGTGCAGCAGGTGGAATGATGGGTGGTAATGATGAGCGTGAACAGACGCTTAATCAACTTCTTGCTGAAATGGATGGTTTTAGTACGGATGTCCCTATTATTATTTTAGCAGCAACAAATCGACCTGAAGTTCTCGATCCTGCGCTTTTACGTCCAGGACGTTTTGACAGACAAGTTTTAGTAGATAAACCTGATATGGAAGGTCGTGTTGCGATTTTAAATGTGCATATTAAAGATATTAAACAAGATAAAGATGTTGATATTGAAGAGATTGCACGTCTAACTGCAGGTTTAGCAGGAGCTGATCTTGCTAATGTTATTAATGAAGCAGCACTTTTAGCAGGACGAAATAATCAAAAAACAGTAAAACAAGCCGATCTTCGTGAAGCGGTAGAGCGATCTATTGCAGGTTTGGCTAAAAAAAGTCGTCGCATTAATGAAGCAGAAAAAAGAATTGTTGCCTACCATGAGAGTGGTCATGCTCTTCTTGCTGAAACAACAAAAGGTGCTAAGCGTGTTTCGAAGGTCTCTATCGTACCACGTGGCTTAGCCGCTTTAGGCTATACGCTGAATACTCCTGAAGAGAATAAATATCTAGCTCAAACACATGAACTTTGGGCTGAAGTAGATGTGCTCTTAGGTGGGCGTGCGGCGGAAGAGGTCTTTATTGGTGAGGTTTCAACAGGTGCAGGTAATGACCTTGAGCGTGCCACAGATATTATTAAATCTATGGTTCAAGTATATGGAATGAGTGATGTTGCTGGTCTTATGGTACTTGAAAAACAGCGTCAATCTTTTATTGGTGGCGGAACACAGACTTCACGAGAATATAGTGAAGTTATGGCACAAGAGATGGATCTTTTTATTAAAAAATCTTTGAATGAACATTATGAAAGTGTCAAATACCGTCTTGAAGAGTATAGACAAGCTATAGAAGATATCGTAGAGCTACTCTATGAAAAAGAGAATATTTCAGGAAAACAGGTTCGTGGTATTATCGAAAAATTTGAACAAGATAATAGTATGGAGTCTAAATTACAAGAGATGAGCGCTAGTGATAAGCAACATCAAGAAGATAATGAGAAACGCGAATCATAATTCGCGTTTATAAATTTATTTAGGAATCTTATAATGTCCCCTAAACCCCCTAAAATTGCCTATTTAATTCCAAACTTTTTTACAGCATCATCAATTTTTTCTGGATTTTTTAGTATGAGTTATGCTATTGAAGGAGAATATACAAATGCAGCATGGCTTATTTTGCTTGCATTGATCTTTGATGCTTTAGATGGGCGTGTAGCACGACTTACCAATACAACAAGTAAATTTGGTATGGAATTTGATTCTTTAGCGGATATTATTGCTTTTGGAGCAGCCCCTGCAATACTGCTTTATACATATATTGGTCATGATTATGGACGTTTGGGCATAGTGATATCAGCATTGTATGTCATGTTTGGAGCTATTCGTCTCGCGCGTTTTAATGTGATGAATACAAGTCAAGAACCTTCGATCTTTATTGGAATTCCTATTCCAACTGCTGCGGTATTTTTATCAATTTTAATTCTACTTTTTGAAAAGTATAAGTTTTTAGCAGATTATTCTGTAGGTATGATGATAGTAGTGATGGCAGTATCACTTTTGATGGTTAGTAATATCCGATATCCTAGTTTTAAAAAGATGGATGGTTTTCATGTGCATTATATGAGAGCATTGGTCTTGATTGCTCTAGGTGCTTCTTTGCTTATTTTGCACCCTATAGAGGGTTTGGCATTGCTATTTACTCTCTATCTGACTTATGGCCCAATACGCGCAGTATATACTATATATAAGCATGGAAAAAGGTAAAATATGAAACGTTTTATACTGCTTTATGTTATTTATATGATTATTGCTTTTATCCTTGTTGATTATAAGCCAGTACACGATTTTTTGCGACTAGATGAGATATATACTACGGGTGTTGTCTTTTTAAGTCATTACCTTATTGAACTTATTGGTATTGATGTGCGAGTTGAAGGGGCTTATTTACATCTTGCAAGTGCAGTAATGGAAGTGAAATTTGGGTGTAATGGACTTGAAGCAATTTTACTTTTATTAGCGGCTATATTGGCATATCCAGCTTCAATGAAAGCAAAGCTCTTAGGTATTATTTTAGGCTCAACTTTTTTACAATTCTTTAATATTATCCGTATTGCTATGCTAGCTTGGGTTTTAGAGTATCATCCTGTAGTTTTTCCAATTATGCATGAATATATTACTCAAAGTATTATGATAGCTATTGCATTCGTTATCTTTTTAGTCTATCTTCAAAATGTGACACGTCATGAAAAACTCAAAAATAATTCTTAAATTTTTTGGGATTTTTATCCTTGCCTATGCTATTTTTTTACCTACTTGGTTAATTGTTAAGAACCCTTATAATCGCGCAATTACAGAAGTCTCTTTTGCTCTCTCCTCATGGAAATATGACTTACATGTAAGTCAAAGCACAATGAAAGGCAGAGAGATGACTTTTACTGTTTCAAATACAATTCCCATCTTAGATGCGAGAGGAAACAATAAAGGTTTCTTTATTGATTTAAGTTTTGATATTGAGTCAGTGACCTTTAATATCCCGATGACATTATCACTCTTAAGTGCACTTATTCTTAGTTTCGGTATATCAGCTAAAGAAAATATTCGCTTGACTCTTGTTGGAATGGGGGCGCTATTAGCCTTGCACATTGTTACATTAATTGTTATTTCGATATCTCTTTTTGCAGGGGCGGCTCAGAGCTCACAAGTTGTCCATTTTTACCTAAGTCGTTTCTCTTTGCCTATGGATGTGCTTGATAACCTTGGAATGATATTAAACTCTTATGCAGCGCGATTTGAGCCTTTTTTAATTGCTATTATTGTTTGGTGGCAACTTCAAATTCAAAATGAGAAGCAGAAGAAAAGTGATACTTTAGCTCATTTTTAGTGAGTTATTTTATCTTCCTGACGCCGCTCAAATAACAGCTTTTTAGTATTAATTCTAAAATCAAAATACTGCGAAACAAAACCACTATTGCCAATATGTTGAAATTGGATACCTGCTCCTTGATTATTTTTACTCTCTAAATAGAGCAGACCTAAGGCATAACGACTCTCCATATTATTAGGGTCTTTGAGTTTTGCTAGCTGTAAGAGAGCAATACTATTAGCAGGATGCTTTGCCCCGATAGAAGCGATGGCAGCTAAAAATAAGCTCAAAGAGTCACGAACTTTGTATTCATCAATAAGTTGATTATAGAGTAAGTATGCAGATTCAAATTCTTTGTTATATATGGATACAAGTGCGAGTGCCTGCATAATTGATTGAGGGTTTCGTGTTGTACTTGTAAGTTTCTCTTTTAATTGCTCTTGTAGAGGATAGAGCCTTCCAGTGACAAGCGCGTAAGAAGCGTATAGGTAACGGGTTATAAAAGGACCATAATAGAGATCTTCAAAACTGAAATTTTGTTTTAGAAGATAAGAGTAGAGGGCTTTAGCATAGGCTTTATTACTCAAGTCTTGATAGAGAATATTACTGTAAATAAGATGTGGCAAAATATCATTTTCTTGTAAATTAAGTAATTTTTTAGCATCGCTTTTAGCTCGATCAAAGCGTCCAATTTTAGTGGCAATTAATGTATTTAAGGCTAAATAAATTGGACGATCTTTAAAATGTGTTTCCAACCATGGTAGTGTCGCAACAAAATGATCTTGAGAAAAATTTAGTAAGGCACGATAAAACATGTACATCTCTGAATCATCCTCATGCGATAAATTTTCTTTGATAATGGAGTGCAGTTTAGGGTTGGGTTGATTAATTATTTGTGAACACATGATGGAAAATATACCTGATAGATAATTATCCGCATCAAGATAATAAGACTTTAAAAAGTACTTATGAGCACTTACAAAATCTCCTTTCTGTGCAAAAGTTAGGGCTAGATTATAATTTAAAATAGAGTGCTGAGGATGTTTTTTATGAGCTTCTTTGAGTAAATTATTAGCTTCATTGAGATGAAATGTTAATGCTTTTTGGATGGCTTGGGCAATGGTATAATTGATTGTTGAAGTTTGTGTACTTTTTTGTAAATACTCTTTTGCACTACTAATATCATCAATATATAAATTTGCGGTTCCCTTGCGAATGTAACTAATTGTCTGTGTCGCATTAAAGACTTTGTATGGAGCAAAATAGAAGAGTTTATGATAGTCAGTATTTCGTGATTTTAGAAGTTTGTTTCGCAGATTATCTTGAGCATTTTTAGGTTCAAAAAGAGTTGGACGTAAAAATACACTGATAGGGTAGGGACGATATACATCCTCTCCATACATATCCGTCAGTGTTCTTAATAAGCTACCGCCATCATCATGCAAACCTGATTTTAGGTAAACATAACTCAGGGCTAACTGCTCCTTAAAGCCTTTTGGATTTTCGGAAATGGCTTCACGTAGGTGCTCTTTAGCTAGAGTAAGATCTCCAATATTGGCATAAAGCATACCTAGGCTTGCAGAATTTTCAATAAGATAAGGTGACTCAAGAGCCGATACTGCGTGATGATAATTACCATAGAGGGTATCTACCTTAGCTTTTATTTTATTGCTTTGCGTGAGGTATTCATTAGAATTAGGATGATTCAGACTACTTAATGATTCGAGATAGTTTCCCTTGTAAAAATTAACTAATGAGTAATAATAACTATAAAGAGGTGAATTGCTTTCATGAGGTAAGTAAGCATATGCTAAATCTATATAATAATCAAATTGTTTTTTATTTTTTTGATGTAAAGAACATACTGCGGCGTTAATAGCGCTTACACAGCGGTGTTCACCTTTTGCGATAGCATTTTTGAAGTTTTGTAAGGCACTGTCATATTGACCCTCTCTGAGTTGAGCAACACCAAGATTATATTGAGAGACGGCTTCAGAATAGATAGCAATTTTTTTATATAACTTCAAGGCATCATCTTGATTTCCATTACCATAAAGATAGTTGGCTTTTGTAATCATTTTTTCAAGTTGTGAAGTTTGTATCTCTTTTTTAATATCTTTTGCTAGTCCACTTTGAATCTCATCCATATTGACATCAGAAACTTTTTTATCAGCAGTAAGTTTAATGATTAGAAGTACAATAATGCTTATAACGAGAAGTGCTATTACTGCCCCCGCAGCAATAAAAAAAAGCTTCTTCTTTTTACCATCATCTTTTTGCGTTGAAGCATCTTCTATTTCAGGAGCTTCTACTCCTGAAGCGTCAGCTTCATTAATAACAATGATATCATCTTGAATTTCTTCAGCCATAAGATTCCCTGCTTACATGTAAGAGCTATAAATATTTATTAAGTACACTAGGCAGACTGATAGAACCATCACTATTTTGACCATTTTCCATAAGAGCAACCATAGTACGCCCT